>CAZOAD010000025.1:27508-36491 GCA_964577705.1 uncultured Mesohalobacter sp. | reverse complement strand
GTCTCAGATCCATCCAACACTGTTTTAATATCAACAGTATCTTACAGTAATATTGGTTACACTCATCAGGGCTGGCTGACTGAAGACCATCGGTATTTTTTCTTAGGTGATGAATTTGATGAACGTGTTTTTGGTTTTAATACAAAAACTATAATTTTCGACCTAGAAGATCTTGACAATCCTTCGATTCACATGGACTATTTTGGGCCCACCTCAGCAGTAGATCATAACGGATATATTCATGAAGATGTATTTTATTTGTCTAATTATTCTGCAGGAATTCGAATGGTAGATGTCTCAGAAGTATCCACTCAAATGGTTACAGAAGTTGGCTTTTTTGATACTTATCCTACTGGAAATGGGGTCAACTTTGATGGTTCATGGAGCAATTACCCTTACTTCGAAAGTGGTAATATAGTCGTAAGCGATATTAACAGGGGCTTTTTCCTCATACGTAAGTCTGGTACTTTAAATACTTCTGACTTTTCACAAACAGAATTTTCCGTATTTCCCAATCCAGCGAGAAGTAATGTCCAAATTCAAAACGATTTAGAAAGCATACAATCCGTAAAACTATATAACCTGTTAGGGCAAAAAGTAGTTGACCAGCAGTTCAACAATCAAAATAAAGTTCAACTCAATGTAGAATCCTTAAAATCAGGATTATATATTGTCAAAATTAATGATTCATTTACTCGAAAATTAGTTATTGAATGATGCAAAAAACAATTATACACCTTTTCATTTTAGCCTTTCTTGCCTCCTGCTCTAGCGATGATGAAGTAGCAGAGGGTCAAACCGATAATGTGCAAGAATTTATTGGAGAAGTCAATGTTATTAAAACTATAGGAGGATCCCAGCAAGATGATTTTCTTTCTGTAGTTGCTACTACAGATGGAGGTGCTGCCGCATTTGGGTTTACACAAAGCAATGACGGCGATGTGGTAGGAAAAACCACTACAGACAGCGATTACTGGTTGGTCAAATTTGACAATAACCTTAACATAGAATGGCAACAAACATTCGGAGGAAGCAATGATGATCGAGGACAATCTATGGTATCAACTCCAGATGGCGGATTCATTGTTAATGGATTTACCAGAAGTCTGGATGGCGATGTTTCTCAGAATTTTGGTTTTCAGGATTACTGGGTAGTTAAGCTTGATGCCAATGGTGGTATACAATGGGAAAAAAATATAGGTTTTTCTGGCAATGACAGAGGTTATGGCATTTCAACAACAAGTGAAGGCGGCTATTTTGCGACTGGATTTTTGGATGTGACTTCTTCTGGAGGTGAAGGTAATGACGATTTTGACGAATTGAAAAGCAAATACGACCAATCTTTACCTAAACACGGTGTAGGAGAATATTGGGGTATTAAACTATCCAGCGGGGGTGATATGGAATGGAGGAGGTATTTTGGGGGAACCAACAACGATAGGAGTTATAGTGCAATACAAACACAAGATGGTGGATTCCTTCAGGTAGGCCACTCAGAAAGTACAGATTTCGACATTACAGACCCAAAAGGCAGTTATGATGTTTGGGTGGTCAAAACGAATTCGGTTGGGGATTTGGAATGGCAAAAGAATTTTGGCGGAAGCAGTATTGAAGTTGGTTACGATGTGATAGAAACCGATGACGGCCAGTTTATGCTTGTAGGAGACACCAGAAGCGATGATAAAGATGTCTCCGACTTAAAAGGAAATGCCGATGTGTGGATCATCAAATTTGATAAAGATGGAAATAAAATTTGGGAAAACACCTACGGCGGACCTGACTTTGAATCAGGCAGATCTATTATACCTATAGGTAATGATGAGTATTTTATAACCAGTAGTTCTCAAAGTCGGTCCAATCAATTAACAGCTAATTTTGGGCGTAACGATGTCTGGACATTTATCATTGATGGGAATGGAACTCTACAATGGCAAACCAATATTGGAGGTAGTGATTTTGACTTTGGCAATGCTGCTTCTAAAAACTCAAATGGAGACATTTTTGTAGTAGGAAGTAGTGAAAGTGAAGACAATGATTTCGAAATCAATAAAGGCGACAAGGATGCCTTTATCTTAAAACTGAAGTAAAATGAAAAAGATTTTTTATGTGTTCATCTGTAGTCTAGTACTGGCAGCTTGTAGCGATGATAGTGGTTTTGTTTTTAATTCAGAGACAAAAGATGTAAACATCATGTTTTCTAACGTCATAAATTCTGAGCAAGTAGATCTTACAGGGAAAATTTATCAAAACTCAGAAGGAGAGAATTTCTCGATCCGTGAGTTGAAATATATTATAAGTAACATAGAATTGGTCATGGAAAACGGTGCCGTCTATACTTACCCGATTGAGGATAGTTATTTTTTGATCAATCAAGAAGATGCAAGCAGTAGGTTTTTAACTTTAAAAAACATACCCATCGAAGATTTTAAAACCCTCAAGTTTGGGATTGGTGTAGACCAATCCAATTATCCGTTGAATGGAGTAGATAATTTCGTGCCTACTGCAGAAGAGAATCAAATGTTATGGAGTTGGTCTGCGGGCTATATCTTCTTTAAAATAGAAGGAGCCTATCAAGTGTCCAACGAAGCCACAGAAGAGGATTTTCTTTTTCATATTGGCAGTCATGGGACAAATCTGGATAATTATAAAACTGTTGAACTGACTTCAACTCAATCTGATTTGGATCTTACAAATAAAGATCTTATTGCTATTGAAGTGGACATTTCCAAACTCTTTAATGCTGTTCACGACATCAGGATCAATGACAAATCAGATATTCAGGTAGATCCTGTAAATGCCCCCAAAATTGCCGATAATGTAAGTCAGATGTTTTCACTGAGGTCAACTCTCACTACTAACTAAACCGCAGGATGAAATTATCACTATTAATTTTTTGTCTTTATTTCTGTTTTGCTTGTAACAGCGAGGACAATAATTATGTTGAAATTTCTGACAATCAAAAATTGGATTTTCCACAGCCGGATTTCTTCCCGCAACCTCAGTACAATCTAGAAGAAAATCCTCCTACAGAAAAAGGCTTTGAGCTGGGAAAAAAATTATTTTACGACGGGAGGCTTTCCTCCACCGGAGTCATCTCCTGTGGCTTTTGCCACATCCAGGAATTTTCGTTTACACACCACACCCACGAGGTTAGCCATGGGGTGAATGGAGCCCTGGGAACAAGGAATGCACAACCTTTGATCAATTTGGCGTATTTCAATGAGTTTTCCTGGGATGGAGCAGCACCACACCTGGACTCCTTTAGCATTATACCCATCACTACAGACGTAGAAATGAATGAAACGGTGAGTAATGTTTTGGAAAAACTTAGAGCAGACGAAGACTACTTGACCTTATTTGCCAGCGCTTTTGACGACGGAGAGGTGAGTACTCAAAACCTGTTCAGAGCCCTTTCCCAATTCATGGTGATGATGGTTTCGGCAGATACCAAATACGATAAAGTACTTCAAGGCAACGCCGTATTTTCTGAGGAAGAGCTTGCAGGAAAAGCACTATTCGATGCTAAATGCTCCAGCTGCCATAAGGGTATACTCCTCACCGACCAATCCTACAGGAATAATGGATTACCTGTAGACCCTATTTATAACGATGTCGGCAGAAAGCGCGTCACAGGATTGGAAACCGACAAATATAAATTTAAAGTTCCATCGTTACGAAACATCGCCGTAAGTCTTCCCTACATGCACGATGGAAGATTCAAAACCCTAAAAGAAGTGCTGGACTTCTATGACTCTGGAGTAGAAGCGACAGCCAACCTTGACCCTAGCCTCGAAGAGGAAGGACGATTGGGCATACCACTAACCGAAACAGAAAAACAAGACCTTATTGCTTTTCTTAAAACCCTTACCGACGATAATTTTTTGCTGGATCAGCGTTTTTCTGAATTTTAACCTAGTTTGCTTTAGACAGATTGATGGCAGTTTCTATCAAAGCCAGGTGTGAATAAGCCTGTGGAAAATTTCCTAATAAACGCTTGGTCTCAAAATCGATATCCTCACTCATGAGTCCCAGGTGATTTGAAAAACCAATTAAGCGTTCAAATTGACGTTTAGCCTCCTCTACCTCACCAATTTTAAACAAACTGTTGATATACCAGAAGGTACAAATCGTAAAGGAAGAGCTAGGCAGCCCAAAATCATCTTTGTTTTTGTAACGGTACAATAAGCCGTCGTTGGTAAGGTGTTCCCCAATGGCTTTAACTGTGCTGACGTATTTTGGATCCTTTGCCTCAATAAACCCGTAAGACTCCATCAGCAGAACGGAAGCATCCAAATCTGAAGAACCATAAGACTGAGTAAAGGCTTGGGCATCTTCATTCCAGGCATTTTCCAAAATATCATTTCTAATGGCTTGTTCTAAGGTCTTCCATCGCTCCAATTTGGAAGTTTTGTTAAATAGCTTGGAGATTTTAATAGCCCTGTCGATAGCTACCCAACACAAGACTTTCGAAAAGGTAAAGTGCCGGTCTTCGGTTCTGAATTCCCAGATTCCTTTGTCTGGTTCCTGCCAGTGCTTACCAACAACCCAGGCTATGCCTTTAGTAATCGTCCATAACTCCTCCTGGTTATCTGTATCCGATTTAAACTTTACCAATTCCTGATAAACCACGTCAACCAAAATTCCATAGATATCGTTTTGTTTTTGGGCATAAGCCGCATTTCCCGTTCGTACAGGTTGTGAATTTTTATAGCCCGAAAGATGGGTCAATATCTTTTCGGTAAGCTCTTTTTCTTTGTTAATACCGTACATGATTTGAAGCTTCTCATTCTTATCGGGAATCAGGTCGATAATGAATTGCAAGTAGCGCTTGGTCATACGGGTATGGCCGAGTTGAGACACCACTTTCACGACCATGGAGGCATCTCTGATCCAGCAAAACCTATAGTCCCAGTTTCTTACTTCGCCAATGGTTTCTGGCAACGAAGTCGTAGCTGCAGCTAAAATTGCTCCTGTCTTTTCGTAGCTAAGAAGTTTCAGGGTCATCGCACTCCTTAAGATGCTATCATCGTAAGCACCAAACTTTGGAGTGTTATAACTCCAGTTAAGCCAATATAGCTTGGTTCTCTCAAAATCCAAAGTGACCGAAGCCATGCTCGGCAAATCAATTTTTTCATTGTAAGACATCAGGAAAAAAGCATCCTCTGTCAATTCTATTTCTTCTGAATTTGCCACGGCTTGTTTTGGAAGGGACGTATACAGGAATAAGGTATCGAACTCATCTGTTTCGGTAAGCGCCACTATGAAGTTTTTTTTGATAAAAATTTCTGTATTTCCCAGAGCGTACTCCAATTTTGGGCTGTAGTCTACTCTTAGTTTCGGCGTACCTTTCGTTATCCTCAGGTAGCGTATAACCTCTGGTGGAGCATGGTAAACTTTATCTTTTTTGGGATAGCGAGGCAAAAAATCATAGACTTCAAAGCTTGCCTCTTCAGAAGTAAATTCAGTTTTTAAAATACAGGTTTCCTTAAGGTAGCTTTGACTTATCTGATAGGAATCCTCTACCATAAAGGCAAATTGTCCTCCTTTGTTTTCATCTAGCAATTTTGCAAAAACTGAAGCAGAGTCAAACTCAGGCAAACAGCACCAATCTAAAGAGCCTTTATCTGAAACCAATGCTGCGGTTCTACAATTCCCTATTATTCCGTAATTAAGATTATTCATTAATTTAAAGTCTTTGGTGATTTAAAATCCATATTTTTATAAAAATAAAGGAAATAATCTGACCAAAAGAAATTTTTGATATGAATAAAACAATAATTGTTTCCAACAGGTTGCCTCTACAATTGAGTTTAGAAAACGATCATCTTCAGGTCACTCCCAGTGTAGGGGGTCTTGCTACTGGCCTCAAATCTGTTCATAAGGATGGCAATGGGAAATGGATTGGATGGAGCGGTATGACCCAAGAAGAACTGGACCCTGCCTTGGAAGCAAAAGTTGAGCAAGCGGTCAGCAAAGAAAAATGTGTTACGGTCCCACTCACGCAAAATGACCTGAATTTATACTATTATGGGTTCAGCAACCGTACGTTATGGCCTTTATTTCATTATTTTATTGAGTATACCGAATACAGTCCAGAATCGTGGGAAGTCTACAAAAGTGTAAATCAAAAATTTGCAGACCAAGTATTAAAGCAAGCAGAAGATGGAGATAAAGTTTGGATCCAGGACTACCAGCTCTTACTTGTGCCCGCCATGGTAAAAGCTAAAAACCCTAAACTTTCCATCGGTTTTTTCAACCACATCCCTTTTCCTTCTTACGAGATCTTCAGAACCTTCCCCAAACGAAAAGAACTCCTGGAAGGCATGCTGGGTGCGGACTTAATCGGTTTTCATACCTACGATTATGAACGCCATTTCCTGAGTTCTGTTAAACGAATTTTAAGCTTGGATGTCAACTTCAATAAGATCACTTATAACAATAGAATTATTAAAGTAGATTCCTTTCCTATGGGGATCGACTATGAAAAATTTGAGAAAGCAGCATTGCGCCACGATGAGATGAATGAAGATGGGAAATCTGAAATTCAAAAACGTCTGGACCAGCATTTACAAAAAGGGGATGGTGCCAAGATGATTCTTTCCATCGATAGAATGGACTATACCAAAGGTATCCCTAAAAGAATAAAGGCTTTTGAATATTTTTTGAATAAATATCCGGAATTCAAAGAAAAAATAAGACTGATTATGCTAGCCGTGCCCTCGCGTTCTCAAGTTCCGCAATACCAAAAACTGAAGCAGGAAACCGATGAACTGGTGGGTAGAATTAACGGAGAATTTTCTACGGTAAGCTGGACCCCAATTTGGTACTTCTACAGAGCTTTGCCTTTTGAAAATCTGATAGACCTCTACACCTCCTGCGATGTGGCGCTGATCACTCCTGTAAGGGACGGTATGAATCTGGTGGCCAAGGAATATATCGCTACGAGAACAAGAAAAGACGGTGTTTTAGTCTTGAGTGAGATGACGGGGGCTTCTAAAGAATTGAACGAAGCTTTACTGATCAATCCTTTCAATTACGAAGAAATCGCAGATAACATCAAGCAGGCATTAGAGATGCCAAAACCAGAACAAAAACAAAGAATGCAAGCGCTACAAGAGCGGGTTTCCAGATACGATGTCAGAAAATGGGCCTATGAGTTTATGAATTCTCTCAATCAGGTCCATAAAGTGTACCACACCATACAGGCTAAAAAGTTGGATGAGAAAGATATCGAGCTTTTCAAGACACAATTAAACTCTAAAGATCAAAAGCTAATGTTCCTGGACTATGATGGCACCCTGGTCAATTTCACAAAACAACCCAAAGACGCAAAGCCAGATAAAGAGTTGTATAGCCTCTTGGAACAACTTCACACCAAAAAACATACGAAGCTTGTTGTTATAAGCGGGAGAGACAAAAAAACGCTAAACGAGTGGTTTGGCCATACGCCTTATACGCTGGTATCAGACCATGGGGTCTCGATGCGATTGGAAAATAAAGACTGGAAAACCATGGAACGCCTCAAAACAGATTGGATGGAAGATGTGCTGCCCGTTTTAGAAACTTTTGTAGACAGGACTCCTGGAACACTGGTAGAAAAGAAAAAATATTCACTCGCCTGGCATTACAGAAATACCGATGTAGAACTGGCAGAAAAAAGACTGGTCGAGATAAAAACGGTGTTAACCAGCTTTATTTCGAATACCGACCTCACCTTGCTGGAAGGCAATAAAGTGATAGAAATCAAAAGTAGTAAGGTCAATAAGGGAAGAGCCGCCGCCAATCTTTTGGATCGGTTTCCATCAGAGCACGTGTTTGCGTTTGGAGACGACTGGACCGATGAGTTTATGTTTGAAGAACTCCCGGAGAACACTCAAACCGTTAAAGTTGGCGTGCAAAAAACCAACGCCAAGTACTACGTGAATACAGTAGAAGATATCAGATCCCTTTTAAAAACTTTGGCTGAATAAACGAATTTAAATGAGTAGACAACTTAAATTAATCTGGGACTTTCGCGGTCCCAATGCTGAAAAAACAGCAGAACATCATGAGATCCATCTCCAGGATTTCTTAAGAATGAATCGCCTATTGGATTTAAAGACCGGTGTAGAAAAACTCAGCGAGCACCACAGCATTGCCTATCTGGTGGTGGAGGAAAGCGACATGAAATTCTACAGAGATCGACTTAAACCGCATCGCGGACAGGTATATACGCCGAAAACCTAAATTTTGCTTAGTTATTTATTAGTCAATTCAATTTTATGCGAAAAAGTTATTAGTTTTAGAGGATATATCTTAGTTGGCAACAAGCTGAAAAAAAATTGATGAAACAACAAAATTTAGGTATTTTAATTTTAGTTCTTTTCCTTTCAAGTTGTGGAATGAAAACGAAAGAAGGACTAACCGAAAATTATGATGAAAACAAAAACGGAATAATTGAACTTAAGAACTTTTATAATAGGTCTGTTCCTAAAGATTTCTTGGTTAGAATAAGATATAATTCATCTGACAATATTGACTTATTTGTGTATCAACCAACTGAAAATTCGGAGAAACGTGAATTGCTTTTTCAACAATGGGATTTAGACATTGATGATTATGTTCCTGAAAAACCAAGAAGTGAATACGACAAAAAGTATCACGGAATAACTAATTCATTTGAAGAGGTAAAAGAAAAATTAAATTGGACTAATGAAACGTTTGACGAAATCTATGTTAAACTTGACGATGTTAACTGTATGGGAATTACAAACGGAAATCCGACCGAAATAGAGTATGGTTTTAAAGGAATGGGTATGTTCAGTTATCTAATTTTTGACGAAAACCTAAACTCTGAATTACAAGAAAAACATTCTGACGATTGCATTCAAATGTTTTATAAGGACAATGTCGTTCTAAGTTATGGAAGCGGAGCAATTGGAAGTTTATGTACACCTGAATTTAAACGGAATGAATAAAAGCCAGTTGCCAACAATGTATAACC
>CAZOAD010000025.1:26634-27498 GCA_964577705.1 uncultured Mesohalobacter sp. | reverse complement strand
CGCAATTACGGCGGATTCGACTACGTCGGAATCCACTCGGAATTGCTACCGTCGGTCTCTGCCGAAAGTTTGTTTAACTTTAAGCCGTAACTGACGGTTATACGAGACCGTTAGCAAGCATATGGAAACAAAACTCACTACCATTATATTTTTATTAATAACAACTATTTTTATTGGACAAAATATTGATATTGTGGTTAAGGAAACCGACACTTTAAATCTTTATTCAAATCCACTAGAATTAATATCTGATTGGAATATCATAGACAAAAAAATTTCAAACCAAATCGAAAAATCAAGGATTGATGAATCAAAAGGCTCAGAAATTTATATGATTCCGTGGAGAAACTATTCGACAGAATGGCTAATTGAAAATGACAGTCTCTTTTTAACTAAAATTAGGTCTTTATATAATTATGAAGAATTAGAAATCGTATCAGAAGATTTTATTCTAAATAAAGAAAATCGTATCTATAGTAGCTGGGTAGATTCTTCCTTAATTATATTTGAAGGAAAATGCATTGTTTGCATTGAAACTCATCACAAAAACTCATCAGTTTATCCAAACGAAAAACTACTTGAATTTAAAAATGGAGTTTTAATAAACATAACTCATTTTGAAAATAAAGTTTTAAAAGAGTCAAAGTTTTTTTCTTATCCAAATACCTACCAAGATTTTATTTATAAAAATATTGATTGGGGAAAACTGCCCGACTTGAATAATAAACATTTCCAAGCTTGGGTAAGTATTGAACCAACAAAAAATGGGAAATTAAAAAAAGTTGATTTGGAGAATACATATATAATTAACGAGTTAAATTTAATAGATGACCCTGAAAATATTTATTTAAAAGAAGCAATTAG
>CAZOAD010000025.1:0-26624 GCA_964577705.1 uncultured Mesohalobacter sp. | reverse complement strand
TGAACCAAGTTATATCAATTGTATTTGATGAACATATGATGGAAAAATACGCTCGCTAACAGCGTATATAGTTTATGGCGGAATTAGTGCCAAACCCAAAGTTTTTGTATTATTAAAAACGTAAAACCTTAACCGAAAAAATTGCGCATTTTGCCCGCCACATACCATATGCACAAACCGTTCTATGCAATTTAACCCAAACCAACAATGTTAGGAAAAATAAAGAAAGTTCAATTACGAAAAATATGGAAAAACGAGGCTTATGATTTTACGCCCTGGATTGCCGAAAATTTAGAACAAATTGGAGAAGCAATCGGACTTGAATTGGAATTTGATTCTAAAGAAGTTTCAGTTGGACCTTTTTCTGCCGACATTCTTGCGAAAGACACAGGAACTGACAAATTTGTAGTAATTGAAAACCAACTTGAGAAAACAAATCACGACCATCTAGGAAAGTGCATAACTTATGCTTCAGTTCTTGATGCTTCAGCAGTTATTTGGATTGCTTCAAAATTTACTGACCAACACAAAAAAGCATTGGATTGGCTAAATGACCATACCTCTGATGAAATTGGATTTTATGGAATAAAAGTGGAATTATGGCAAATTGACAATTCTCAACCTGCTGTTAGATTTAATGTTGTGAGTGAACCGAATATTGCGGTTAGACAAGCAACTAAAAGAAAAGAACAAGGGGAACTTTCCGAAACGAGAAAAACGCAATTTGAATTTTGGACAGCGTTTAGAGAAATGTTAGAGAATTCTGGAAAAATCCGCTCTTTGCAAACACCAAGACCACAATATTGGTTTGATATTGCATTAGGAAAATCTGGAATACATTTATCGAACACATTTAATACTGACCGAAATGAAATTGGCGCAAGAGTTTATATTCACAACAAAAAAGTTGATGAATGGCTACCATATTTCGAGTCTAAAAAAGACATTATCGAATCTAAAATTGGTTCTGAATTGACTTGGAATCCAAATCCGAACAATAAAGACAAAGTAATAACTTTGACTAAACATTTTGAATTGGAAAATAAAGAAAATTGGAAAGAAGCGATAAACTGGCTTGCCGAAAATTCGATTAAGTTTAAAGAAACATTTGCGAAAATAATAAAAGAAAAAACTGCGTGGAACACCATATAAAATTAATTGCTGGTACAAGCCTACTTACGAAAGTCCCCGCTCCCGATAGCTATCGGGATTCTATCTAGTGTTTATTTGCTAAATTAGGTGCTAAACCGAGCAACTAGTCAAAGCCGAGACCATTTGTAATAATTATGAAAAAGAATCGTGACTAAAGAAAAACACTTGTATCGTATATGGTTCCTTGCATCGATATGCCTTTTATTGTTTAATGACTTGTACCTCAAATATGAATATCATAATTATCTGACCGGAAAACTCTCGGACTTTGCTGGACTTTTGCATTTCCTTTTTTTTTCAGTTGTTTATTTCCTAAAAAGATTAAACTGATTTACATTTTAAGTGGACTTTTATTCGTGTTTTGGAAATCTGAATTTTCACAACCAATCTTTGATTTTGCTTACTCAAAGGGAATTGGAATAAACCGAACAATAGACTATGCTGACTTTATTGCTCTATTAGTTCTTCCAATCTCATATCGTTATTGGAATAGAAAATCAATACTTCTGATTGAACCTAAAAAGTTTTTAAAACCAATTGTAGTTGGAATTAGTTGCCTATCGTTTATTGCGACAACACTTCCGAGAGCTTATGGAGATATCCGAATAAAATCGGATTTTGAAACCGAAAAACTATCAAATTTTGAAGAAGCTAAAAAAGCAATGACTTTTTATGAATCTTCGCAAAAAGAAAGATTTATCTACCATATAGAAATTCCTAAAAGAAAAATGGAAATTACTACAAAGATTGCTGTTACAGAAAAACCGAAAGGAATTTTGAATATAAAACTGGATAGTATTTTAAGTTATACAGTTCAAGGGAGTGGATTTATTTTTTGGAGTGGAATTGACAAAGATGATGTGAATTATGCAGAAAATTTGACGAAAAATGAAATCGAAAATTTGTTTAAAGAACAAGTTGAAAAACAATTGAAGTAAATAACTATTGCCATCGCTATGTATTTTCAGTGTCTGGATACTGAAGTTGAAACCAAAAGTCTGGGATTTATTTTCTAACTTGATAACTGAAAAATGAAGTGTATTACTTCTTTGGTCGCCACTGAAAGATACACTTCCGTCATCATAAATCATTATGAAAACAAAATTATTACATCTAGTATTCCTATCCTTAACCCTTTCAACATTCGCTCAGAAAAAAGAAGTTTATCTAAATGACAACTTGATAAAAATCACCAAAACTGATTTTGAAAAAATTGAGGACCCTTCTAAATTCTATCATCTACAATTTGAATTGGATACATTAATTGCTAATGTAAAAGTCCAAAGAATTAAAAAAGGAAAAATATCAAATGAGCTATTAAACTCAATCAAATCTGAACTTTCAACAATTTCTGGCGAACCCATTCCAAACAGCAATACTATCTTAATTAATTATTACCACGGTTTAGATAGGTGCAACAGTACAGGAGATAAATCTTATGTACGAGTAAAATATAAAAGGTTCTTGAAAAAATTAAAAAAAGTGAATGATCTAAGTTCATTTTTTATGTATAAATCACCTGAGGGGACCAAAGATTATGGACAACAACTGAATTGGATTAAAGATGAATTTGGAACCATAGAAAAAACATTCCTTCCCCTGCACTATCCTTGTGGAAGTTATGTTTTAATTGACTCAAACGGTAATTACTATGTTCAAAAAGGCGAATACAATCTTAGCCGAATAATCAATTTGCTTAAAGATAAAGAAACAACTTTCGCCAACGATATATAGCCACTGTTACAGTGGATTCGATTAGCCTTCAACTTCGCTCAAGTCAAGTCCAAGCGAATTCTCCTGAGATTGATGTTATTGGTGTTAAACCGAAAGTTTTGATATATTTATATAAGTAACCAGTATATAATTTAGTTAACTCGCACATCATTACTGCTTAAATCTATGACTTAAAATGAAAACTATTCTAATTCTCTTTGCTTTCTTGTCAATTACAGGAACCTTATCATCTCAAGAAAAGTTTCCGGAGTTGACCAACGATGCGTTAGTTGGTACACAAACCTCGAATGTATCTCAACAAAAACCCTATAAATTAGTGGTCTTTGGCGCCATCGGCTGTTCTTACAGTAGGTTCTTAATTGATCAATTAAATTATTTTGATGATTGTGAGCAGTTGGAAATCATCATCCTATTGGAGGATAGCAAAGAAGCTATACTAAAGGAATACCCTGAGTTGATTAAGACCTATAGAGTGTACACTAACGAAATATTAAATTATAAGCTATCCAAAAAACAGGACATCACACCACAAACATTTTTATTCAAAAATGACGAGCAACTCTTGTATCTTAAGGGAGTTAAAAAAAGAATGTTTATCAGAATCAATAATAAAATCAATTGCAACAGCTAAGAGCTATCTCAAATATAATTAGCAAACTGTGCAGTTGCTTACTCAACTTTAGAGCTTTGAGCGCTAATGCTCTTGGTTACTTTAGTCCAACTAGACTGTACTAATTCACAGTTAGCGATTCACGGCTTAGTTAATTTATAAAATCAATCCTAATGCTCCATAAACTCTATTCCAAAACATCTCAAAAAGACATAAACGCCATGCTTAAGCTATATACTGCGCTACTCATCGTGTCGGTGATTTTAATAGTCGTAATGAATGGCCTGAGCTATTTCTTCCTTTCCGGTGACCTCCAACTAAAACCTTCTATAGGACTTTTAATCGTGATCGCCTGGAGTGGAATTAATGTAGATTATCTTAAAAAGATAAAATGATATAAACTGTATTCAAAATTTTAAATTCTGAAAAGTTGATGCAAATCAACAGCAAAACTCAAATAACTATCCAATCATCCATACCTTATGAAAACCAAAAACCTCAACACTCAAACCACTAAGCAATTAGAATCGAATTTATTACTGTTCAAGGTGATGAGTCTGCTCATCAGCATATCTTCATTGGCTTTAATAAGTATCTGTATCTATGGACTTATAATGAAAGAAGATACTTCACCCTTTATCGCCCTGTTGGTCGTTGGGGTTTCCTGCCTTGCCATACTCCCTCTTCAGCTCATCAACATCAAACGCATTTCTTCGGTGCTGAAGTCCAGAAAAGGCATGAGTAAAAATTCTTAAAACAGAAATTTACATAGTTGACTTGCGCTCCTGATAGGAGTGGAAACCCCCGCTTGGTGTTTTTATACAAGTTGTGCTGTTGTGAGCTTGACCAAAGGAAAGCCTTACAGCAGCTTACAACTTAAAAAACATTAAGCGGTGTTGGAATGGATAGCAGGACTAAGCGCCCAAAAAAGGGCTAGAAATCATAGTTAAGACCAACACCCAGTACTTCTCTGATTTGGAAACCTCTTACAGCGTTGTCATCGTAAATGGCCTGAAAGGTAAAGTTAGCCGAAATGTACTTATTGACATTCATCACCAAATTGAGGGTGTAGTCGATATCCACATTTTGAGGATCTTCCAGGTAATTGGAATAGAGTCCTAACACATTACCAACGGTGATGTTTTCCATCAATTTGAATTTCACGAAAGCATTTACCGACGCACCAAATTCTGTGCGGATAGAACTGCCTTGATCAAGACCAAAAAAATCGCCATCCACATAACCTGGCGTGGTTGTGAATTTGCTATTGGCCGTAATGATACGTCCAGTTACTGGAGAAATATTGACTCTTATATTATCGCTTTCTTTCCACAAGGCACCTAAACCGAGCTGAGTAAAAGCTGGAGACATAAATTCCGTCTGTAGAGTTCTGGTTTCATTCCCATCGGCATCTTCACCAAATTCATACCCCTTTGCAAACTGTGTTCTAAAATTAACGAATGCTGATGTGTACCATTTGGATTCTCCGATTTGACGACCCACGGTAGAATTAACTTCCAAACGGTCGTTGGTTTTTCTATTGAATTCCTGGTCTTTGGTCTTGTTGATCCCGTAATCTCCAAGAAATTTAGTATCCCAGGTGTATCTGCCCTTGTTGTAGTTGATGTCATAATTGATGACAACGTTTGCAGAATAGTTGGTTGTTCCACCACCTTGCCAATCGTCGTTGAAGGCCGCTTGGTTGATTAAAAACTGAAAGTTACCTTCTGTTTTCCAAATGGTATCTTGTGTTGGAGCTGGGTTAGTATTGGTTTGAGCTGAAGTTGTAAATGCAGCAAAGCAGATGATTATTGCGCCTAATAGATTCTGTAATTTCATTTTTAGCTTTTTTAAGGCTACAAATTTAAATAAATATATGAGATGGCTTTATTTGGCTATAGCTTTAAAAGACTGAAATTAAGCCATTTATTTTTTTGACCTTTTATAAAGGGGAACGGCCGAGCAAGCTTCACCGTACATAATAGATTTAGCAACCGGTTGTAGCATCTGCAATGCTAAGAGATAGGCATTTTCGGGGACAGGTTTATGGGAGCAGCCTTTTATAATCACAGGTTTGTCTTGATAGTCTGAAACGTCCACGTTCTGCAAAGCTTCTTGAAAAAGCATAGCGTTCAGAACTTCAAAATCTCCAAAAACTACTTTTTTAGAAACTCCTTGTAAATAGGAGGTGATCAGCAAATAGGCCCATCCAGGGACAATTGCATCACTGGAACACTGCAAGGCAACGTAGGCATCCTTATAACGAGACCAGTCGTGTTCTTTTAAAGCAGCTCTAAAGTCTTTTTCTTTAAGTATAAATCCCTCAAACAACCAGTCTTTAATATCGATGATTTGGCGATCACCCTCGGGATAATAATCTTCCAGATTAAAGGTTTTAAGGGCGCTTTGAGCGACTTTGTTTACGATTTCTGCCATTTTACAACATTCCTAATTCCAGTTTAGCTTCTTCACTCATGAGCTCCTGAGACCAGGCGGGATCAAAAGTTAATTCTACTTCGCACTCATTGACCCAGTCCAAAGAAGCAGATTTTTCCTTAACTTCCTGAGGCAAAGATTCTGCTACGGGACAGTTGGGTGAGGTTAAGGTCATTAAAATTTTGACATCATGGTCTTCATTGACAAAGACATCATAGATGAGTCCCAATTCATAAATATCTACTGGAATTTCCGGATCGTAAATCGTTTTTAAAACCCTTACAATATCTTCTCCCAATTGTTCTGTGTTTAGTTCTTCAGCCATAATCTTAAGCTTTATTATTTTGTTGGCTATTGTAAGCAATAGCATACATTTTCATTTGTTTGATCATACTTACCAGGCCATTTGCTCGTGTAGGTGACAAGTGTTCTTTAAGACCTATCTCATCTATAAAATTGGTATCGGCATTGATGATATCTTCAGGTTTTTGTCCCGAGAAGACCCGTATTAAAATGGCGATAATTCCTTTGGTAATGATAGCGTCGCTATCTGCGGTAAAGTCAACTTGATCCTCGTCCATTTCGGCATACACCCATACTTTGCTCTGGCAACCTTTGATAATATTCTCGTCCGTTTTATGTTTTTCATCGATAAGCGGTAGAGATTTCCCGAGTTCTATCATGTACTCATAACGCTGCATCCAGTCTTCAAACATGCTGAATTCTTCAATAATCTCTTCTTGTCTTTCTTGAATACTACTCACTTTTTTCTAGCTTTTTGGCTTTGATAACGGTGACTCCGTCTTTGTTTTTGAAATTGATTTCTTTTTTTGAATTTTCAAATTGAACTACCGAAGCGGCTTTTTGAAAAAATAAATTTTCATTATCCATCTCCCCTGCACAATAGATTTTGGTAGCTGAAGCAAATCCTAAATCCAAAACTTCTCCTTTTAGCTTATAATTAAAGCTGTAGTTATTGCATCCCGAGTAGCCAGAAATTGTTGAATTTTCCGGGTTGACTTTAAGAGTCATCTCAGATCCTGAGACATCTTTTTCTCCAATTTGAGTAATTGTATAGTCTTGAGGCATTAGTTGATCTGAAGTCATCTTTTGAGCTTTACAAGAGCCGAGTATGACTGCAATAGAGAATAGCAGGATACGGGCAGAGTTTGTAGTTAAGATTCGGTTCATAATAGCATGGATTTAGCTTTCTTTAAAGCGGTTATAAAAGTGTCTATTTCTTCTTTGGTGTTGTAAAATGAAAAGGAAGCGCGAACGGTTCCAGGAATTTTGTAAAATTCCATAATAGGTTGAGCGCAATGATGACCAGTTCTTACAGCAATACCCATTTTATCTAAAAGCGTTCCTATATCATAGGGATGTAAATCTTCAATATTGAAAGACAAGACGGCCGTTTTACGATCTGGTGTAGTTCCATAAATCTCGACACCTTCTATCTTTTCCAATTCAGAAGTCGCGTATTTCAGCAACTCCATCTCGTAGGCAGCAATCGCTTCAAAGCCAATGCCATTCATGTAATCTAATGCTGCTCCAAAAGCTATGCCGCCAGAAATATTGGGTGTTCCTGCCTCGAACTTATGAGGTAAACCTGCATAAGTCGTCTTTTCAAAAGTGACCTCAGCAATCATTTCTCCTCCGCCCTGGTATGGAGGTAGCATATTCAGTAATTCTTCCTTACCATACAACATTCCCACTCCGGTTGGACCACAAATCTTATGGGCAGATACGGTATAATAGTCTACATCCAGCGCTTGTACATCTGCCTTAAGGTGAGGAGCAGCTTGCGCCCCATCTATAAGAACTCTGGCATCTACACCGTGAGCTAACTCTATAATTTCTTTTATAGGATTGATGGTTCCTAATGCATTGGACACATGATTGACGAATACCAACTTGGTATTTTCATTCAGAAGCTCTTTGTAAGTTTCCATTTCCAATTCGCCCTTATGCGACATCGGAATCACTTTCAATTTTGAACCTGTTTTTTGACAAAGCATTTGCCAGGGTACAATATTGGAATGGTGCTCCATGGCAGAAACCAAGATTTCATCTTCTGGTTTCAAGATAGATGCATAACCATTGGCAACCAAATTGATGCTATGTGTGGTTCCTGCAGTCAGAATTATTTCGTGAGCAAATTCAGCATTGAAATGCTTTCGTACCTTTTCTCTAGCAGATTCGTAAGCATCGGTTGCTATTTGGGATAAGGAGTGAACACCTCTATGGATGTTGGCATTTTTGTTCTCATAATAATCGACAATACAATCGATTACCTGCTTGGGGGTTTGTGAAGTCGCTGCATTATCAAAATACACCAAAGGCTTTCCATTAATTTCTCGGTGAAGTATTGGAAAGTCTTTGCGTATGTTTTGTATATCTAATAGTTGTTCAGAAGTAGTCGTCATGTTTCGTTTCGTTTGTGTTACTTCTAAACAAGTTGACTGAATTGAACTCTTAGAGGTTGAAACCTAGTTCAACACCGAGTTTCAATGCAATTTGTTTAGTGATTCTTTTTTTAATCTCAGGTATTTTTACGCTGCTTAATACGTTGTTGGCAAAGGCAAACATCATTAGAGCTCTTGCTTCTTTCTTAGGGATACCACGTGTTCTCAAATAATATAAAGCTTCGTCATCTAGCTGACCAATGGTACAACCATGACTACATTTTACATCATCTGCAAAAATCTCCAACTGCGGTTTTGAATTACAAGTTGCTGTATCGTCTATCAGAATATTATTGTTGCTTTGAAAGGCATTAGTCTTTTGAGCAACTCTATCTACCAGAACGTTTCCGTTGAAAACCCCTACAGATTTTTCAGAGAAGATTCCTTTATAATCCTGGTGACTTTCACAGTTAGGTTGGGTGTGGTGCACCAAAGTATTGTGATCTACATGTTGTTTCCCTTCAAGAATGGTAACTCCTTTCAAGATAGAGTTACAGTTTTCTCCATGCTGGTAAAACTTCAAGTTATTTCTGGTGATTTTACCCCCAAGTGAAAAGGTATGCATAGAGCATACACTATCTCTTTCTTGCTTGATGTAGGTGTTATCAATTAAGGAAGACGAGATCTTATCATTCTGAATTTTATAATAGTCTACCTCAGCATTTTTTCCTACATACACCTCTGTCACAGAATTGGTAAGCACAGGATGTTCTGTCAAACTCTGATGCCTCTCAATGATTTGAACTTGAGAACCATCTTCTGCAATAATTAGATTCCTTGGCTGTACCATCAGGGCCGCTTCATTACTGGTGAAGAAATTTAACACCTGAATTGGCTTTTCCGCTACTACATTTTTAGGTATTCTTATGTAAGCGCCTTCTTTGGCGAAAGCTGTATTTAAAGAAGACATGCTATCTTCTGGAACAATTTTATTGAAGTATTTATCAATAATAGGCTTATACTTATCCTTGTCCAAAGCAGAAGACATTAAACAAGCATCCAATTTATCGTGAGTAGTTCTGGACAGGTGCGAAGAATAAATACCATCTACAAACACGATTGTATAGGTATCTATGTCGTGGATTAAGTATTTTTTGATGTCTTTGTAGTCGATAGCATCTTCCTTTTTTGGAAATATGCTATAATCCTCCTTCAAAATAGAGTTAAGAGAAGTATACTTCCAGGCTTCCATTTTTTTGGTAGGGAAACCGGACTGTTCAAAGAACTTTATAGCTTTATTTCTTACCTCATGAATATCATTATCCAAATCCACTTGCTCTTCAAAAGCAAGATAGGAAGACATTAATTTATCTTTAAGTTCCATAGTTTTCAATCGTTTTGGTTCTTATGAAGGTATTTATGAGGACATTTCTGCACGTTCCTCTTTTAGCCAGTCATAACCTCGCTCTTCCAGCTCTTTGGCCAATTCTTTACCTCCAGTTTTTACAATTTTTCCATCCATCAATACATGGACAACATCTGGCACAACATAATCCAATAGACGTTGATAGTGAGTAATCACCAGCGTTGCATTGTCTTTGGTTTTAAGCCTATTTACACCATCAGATACAATTCTTAAGGCGTCGATATCAAGACCAGAGTCTGTTTCGTCGAGAATAGCCAATTTTGGCTCTAGCATGGCCATTTGAAAAATCTCATTTCTTTTTTTCTCACCACCAGAAAATCCTTCGTTAAGCGATCTGGAAAGAAATTTTCTATCCATTTCTAATAGCGCAGACTTTTCTCTGATTTTCTTTAGCATCTCGTTGGCTGGCATATCTTTTTGACCTCTCGACTTTCTCACTTGATTGATCGAGGTCTTTATAAAGTTAGTCACAGATACTCCAGGAATTTCTACAGGATACTGGAAGGATAAAAAGATGCCTTTATGTGCTCTTTCTTCCGGAGATAATTCAGAGATATTTGCCTTTTCAAAAAGAATATCCCCTTCAGTTATTTCAAAATCTTCGTTCCCTGCGATCACAGAAGCAAGTGTACTTTTACCTGAGCCGTTTGGCCCCATAATAGCATGAACTTCTCCTGGATTAATTTCAAGGTTGATTCCCTTAAGTATCATCTCACCATCTACGCTGGCGTGTAAATTTTTTATCTTTAACATATCTTGATCTTATTTATCTAATCTTAAACTATCATCGTTTGATGAAGGTTTTACTTTTATTATTGTTTGAATATCAATCACTTGTGGCCAAGCATCTTTTTCTATATTGTCTTTGATATCCACTTTTAAAGTGACATCGAAAGAAGCAAAGGGGTCGGAATCCATTTCTTTTGCCTGAGCAATCAAATCTTTAGCATTTGAATTCATGACGACACCATAAATGGCATCTTTCTGTTTGAAAACCGCAACAGAATCTGTGTAAATAAATTCTCCTGAAATGGTTTTAAATTCAAAAGTCGATTCCGTTTGATTACTTTTTTCTTCAGTTTCCGAAGTTTTGGAATCCGATTTACAAGATCCTAAAACCAAAGATAACATTGCTATTACTAAAAGATACTTCTTCATAATTAGTGGATTATCCAACGGACCCTTCTAGAGAGATTTCAAGTAATTTTTGGGCCTCTACTGCAAACTCCATTGGTAATTTGTTTAGTACTTCCTTACTAAATCCATTGACAATTAATGCAATGGCTTTTTCAGTATCGATACCACGTTGATTGCAGTAAAAAATTTGATCTTCTCCAATCTTACTAGTCGTAGCCTCATGCTCTACTCGAGCTGATTTATTTTTAGCTTCGATATAAGGGAAAGTATGCGCACCGCATTTATTCCCCATCAGTAATGAATCACACTGAGAGAAATTTCTTGCATTTTCTGCACGTTTATTGATTTGAACCAAACCTCTGTAGCTGTTCTGAGATTTACCAGCAGAAATACCTTTAGAAATGATTGTACTTTTAGTGTTTTTACCTAGGTGAATCATTTTGGTACCTGTATCGGCTTGCTGGAAATTGTTGGTTACTGCAATGGAGTAAAATTCTCCAGTAGAGTTATCCCCTTTTAAGATACAACTTGGATATTTCCAGGTTACTGCAGAACCAGTTTCTACTTGCGTCCAACTAATTTTTGCATTTTTCTCACAAAGTCCACGCTTAGTTACAAAATTGTAAACTCCACCTTTTCCTTCTTTATTTCCTGGATACCAGTTTTGAACGGTAGAGTATTTGATCTCTGCATTATCCAAAGCTACAAGCTCAACAACTGCCGCATGCAATTGATTCTCATCACGGGAAGGAGCAGTACAACCTTCCAGGTAACTTACATAACTGGAGTCCTCCGCAATAACCAAAGTTCTTTCAAACTGGCCTGTGCCCGCCTGGTTGATTCTGAAATAAGTAGATAGTTCCATTGGACATCTCACACCTTTAGGGATATAGCAAAAAGAACCATCACTGAATACCGCAGAATTTAAAGCTGCAAAGTAATTGTCTTTATGAGGAATAACACTTCCTATGTATTTTTTCACTAACTCTGGATGCTCTTTAATCGCTTCAGAAATAGAGCAAAAAATAATTCCTTTTTCTGCCAAGGTTTTTTTGAAAGTGGTTGTAACAGAAACTGAATCCATAACCACGTCCATAGCTACACCAGCTAATTTCTTTTGCTCATCTATAGAGATACCTAATTTTTTGAAGGTTTCCAACATTTCTGGATCAACCTCATCCAAACTATCGTATTTTGGTTTTGTATTGGGTGCCGAATAGTAAGAAATAGCTTGATAATTTGGTTTCTCGTAACCGATGTTCGCCCAATTTGGCTCGGTCATAGTCAACCAGTGTCTGTAAGCCTCCAGCCTCCATTGGGTCATCCAATCTGGCTCGCCTTTCTTTTTGGAAATACCAATAACAACGTCTTCGTTGAGCCCTGGAGGAAACGTATCTGCCTCCATTTCTGTATAAAACCCGTATTCGTATTCTTTATTTTGAAGTTCTTTTTCAAGTTCTTGCTCTGTATAAGCCATAATCTTTTGTTTTAATTAAAGTGAAAAACTTTCACCACAACCACATGTTCTCTGTGCATTAGGATTGTTGAATACAAATCCTTTTCCGTTCAGTCCTCCAGAATATTCCAGAGTCGTTCCTATCAAATATAAAAAACTGCTTTTATTGATAACAATTCGTACCTCGTTGTCCTCGAATATCTTATCTTCTTCACGCTGAGTCTGATCGAAATTCAATTCATAAGACAAACCAGAACAACCACCGCTTTTCACTCCAACCCTCACAAAATGATCCTGGACATTGAAGCCATCTTCAGACATCAAATTGATGATCTTCTTTTTAGCTGTTTCGCTTACTTTAATCATATTTAATAAGTTAATTCTAAATTGGTTACAAAGATAGGGTTTAAGCCTCTATTGACCATATCACTTAACATAATTATTTGGAATATCAAGCATAAGATTTTCTTATTTAAAAGGGCTTGAACAGGAATTATTCAAAAAAACCAGCCTTAGCTGGTTTTGAATTTACAGAGTGTTTCTTTAGCTTATTTGGACAATATCAATTGTGCATTTTCTATAGCTTCCACGATAGCTTTTTTCATTTCCTCTGCAGAATTATACTGAGCATCCAATTGGGTTAGTTTTGCCTTAATACTATCTTTATCAGTTGTCTCTAAGCCCTGGTTGATTTCTGTTCTTGAAAAAGAATCACTAAAGTTTTTCATCCAGGACATCATCAGGTCATGCGCATCCTTCAAACTAGCTATAGCATCTTCATGCATCTCAACTTTTTCAGAATTCACCTCTTCTGCCTCGAGTAAATTTTCTTTTTCAGCTTCAAGTTTAGAAATCATACTATTGATTTCACTCATTTTAGGCATCACATCATCATGAATTTGAATCGTCTCTTTCATTTGCTTATCAAATGTTTTAGAATCTTCAGACTGTTCTTGTTTACAAGAAAAAACGAGCATGACCACTGCTATGCTTAAAAATTTAAAAAAGGTTTTCATTAGTTTTATTTTAATTTAAATGATTTCAAATTGTTTACCTGGCAAAGGCCTTACGCATCCTTTTAATTCCAAATTCATAAGAATGGACGCTAATTTATAGGTAGGTAAACCACAAGCCAAAGATAAGGTATCCATTTCTGCTTTACCAATTTCCTTCAACTTTTCAAACACAAGTTTTTCTTCGCCTTCAAGATCTACAAACAGCTGAGTTTGTTTATTTTCTTTTTTTGCTTCAATGTCCCAGTTCAAATAATAAACAAGGTCTGCAGCACTTGTAATCATCTGGGCTTTCTGTTGCTTGATAAGCATATGACAGCCTTTACTGAATTTATCTTGAGGCCGTCCCGGTATTGCAAACACCTCGCGATTGTAGGAGTGAGCTATATCCGCAGTCACCAGAGACCCGCCTTTCTCCGCGCTTTCTATAACAATAGTTGCCTCACTTAAGCCAGCAACGATTCTGTTCCTGCTCAAAAAGTTTTTCCTATCGAAAGTGTCGTTACTACAAAAATCAGTAAAAAAACCCCCGTTATTTTCGATAGCAGCTGCATATTTCTGATGCACTTTTGGATAAATTTGATTAAGCCCGTGCGCTAAACAGGCCACGGTCTGGAGCTTGTGATCCAACGCTGCTTTGTGCGCAATAATATCTGTCCCGTAGGCCAGTCCTGACACAATTACAGGATTGAGTGGTGCCAAATCACTAACAAATTGTTCGCAAAAAGCAATCCCATGGCTGGTGATCTGACGAGTTCCAACTATGCTGATAATCGGTTTGTTTTTAAGGTTGATGTTTCCTCTAGAAAAAAGGAGGATAGGACTATCGATACATTGTTTAAGTCCGGCAGGATAGTCATCATCTTTGTAATAATGAACGTTGATATTATTTTTCCTTATAAATTCAAGCTCCTGCTCTGCTTCTTTCAAGCTTACCGAATTCTTGATGCTTTGCAAGCGCTTTTTACCAATCCCATCCACTTCAGAAAGCTGCTTATAGTTAGCTTCAAAAAGTTGAGTGGCACTTCCAAAATGTTCTAATAACTTCTTAGCATTTATTTGTCCAATACCCGAGAGGTTTTGGAGCATGATCAGATGGATGAGTTCTTGTTCATGCATGCTAAGTCGGGTTTAAGACTCATTTTCAGATTTCTGCTTTTTCTCTCTCAATGATCCCTTTTTTGATTCATCTTTAATCGATTGTTCTTCTACAACCGTCTTGGAGGGTTCTTTTTTGAAAGACTTCCCTAGATAAACCAGTTTAGAATCTGGTTCAACCTGTAAAGACTTGGTGTTGTTGGGTAAAATTTCAAGTTTCCCTTCTGGAGTTTTGATAAATAAAGGAATGATTTCGGGCTCCACCTTACTTATTTCGATTAAGCCTTGAAAATGCTCATTAGAATTCAAGTCGATCTCATGAATTACAGGATATTTACGTGTAAGGTTGACCAGTTTGATGTAGTCGTCAGTTTGAGAGAACAAACCATCATCGGGGTTATTTTCAGGGTCTTCCATTTCTTCTGAAGATATCACACGGAAAGTACCTTGCTCACCAAATTGTTTTGAAAAGTTTTCGATAGCCTTTTTGTTCACAGCAGTATTACCGGTTAAAGCCATTAAATAACCGACGTCACTAAGTTCAACATTGTCGATCAAGTCATCTGAATAGATATTGGCATTGATGGCATCCAAGCCCATTTCTTTGGCCTTATCGATGTTACTTTTATTGTTGTCTACTATCACGACATGCCTATCATTATCTTTTAAATATTTGGCTATAATTCTTGAAAATGAAGAAGATCCAACAATTAATATGCCTTGAGAATCTTTTAAAAACACACCGACTAGTTTTGCAAAAGGTCTAGCCGTTGTTGCATTTAAAAGGACCGTTCCCAATACAATAACGAATACCAAAGGGGTAATCAGCTCAGCATTGGTCACCTCTTGATCGACTAATTTAAGTCCAAAAAGAGAAGCAACACCTGCCGCCACAATACCTCTAGGTCCGACCCAACTAATAAATAATTTTTCTCTGGTTTCTAAAGTAGAATTATAACTGCTCAAGAAAACCCCGAGCGGCCTGACCACAAAAACAACAACCGCAAACAAAATCAACGTATTCCAATTGAAGACCATCATTAGGTTTTCAAAATTGATATTTGCTGCTAGAAGTATAAACAAGATAGAAATAAGCAGAATGCTCAACGATTCTTTAAAGTAGAGCAACTCCTTCAAGTTAGGCAAGTTGGTATTTCCCATGATAATTCCCATGACGACTACTGCTAGAAGTCCACTTTCGTGAGCGAAATGATCTGCCAATACAAACACCCCTAAGACGGTTGCCAAGGTAAACACATTCAGCAAGTAGTGAGGAATAATTTTGGACTTTATAGAAAATGCTAAAGCTTTTGCAAAGGTAAATCCGAAGGTAAATCCAAATAAAACAATCTTACCAAATTCAATTAACGCTGTAGTCGTAAAAGCCTCACCTCCCCCGGCAGAAATAAATTCAAATACCAATACAGCAACTAAAGCACCAATAGGGTCTATTAAGATACCTTCCCATTTCAAAATGGTGGATACATCTTTCTTAAGAGGAATATTTCTCAAGATAGGTGTGATTACCGTTGGACCTGTAACAATAATAAGTCCGGAAAAGAGTAATGAAATCTGCCAGCTCAAGCCAAGAATCCAGTGAGCGGCCATACCTGCCCCTACAAATGTGATGATCACTGCGACGGTAATGAGCTTTACAATAACAGGGCCGACATTGAGTATTTCTCCTCGCCTAAGGGTGAGACCCCCTTCAAAAAGAATAATCCCAATAGCCAAAGAAACAAAGTAGAACAAACTCTCGCCTGGAAATAATCCAGATTCGCCATTCCATATAGGTTCGATGAGTTTTGAACCATCTTCAGTATATAGTGAAGCAATTGGTCCTACCAATAGGCCAATAAGAATAAGGGGTAAAATCGCAGGAATTTTGAATCGCCATGCAAACCATTGAGCCAAAATCCCAAGTATAATAATTCCTGCCAGTTCAATCATAAACGTTAAATTTGAGTCGTTAAAAATAGCATAATCTAAGAGACTCGAATTTCAAAGTTAAGACTCTTTTAGTATTTTGCTCTAAAATATACCTTATGACTTTATATCCCATAGAAACTGGCCATTTTAAACTTGACGGTGGTGCCATGTTTGGAGTTGTTCCAAAATCACTCTGGCAACGCACCAATCCTGCAGACACTAACAATATGATTGATATTGCAGCCACAAGTTTGCTCATAGAAAATGGAAAGCAACTCATCCTTATAGATACTGGATTGGGAGATAAGCAAAGCGAGAAATTCTTTAGCCATTACCATAGATGGGGTGACCATTCCATTGATAACTCTTTGAAAAAACATGGCTTCCACAGAGATGACATTACCGATGTCTTTATGACACACCTTCATTTTGATCACTGCGGAGGTAGCATACAGTGGAACAAAGACAAAACAGGTTACGAGCCTGCTTTCAAAAACGCGAAGTTCTGGACCAACCAGGAGCACTGGGATTGGGCTATCCATCCCAACGATAGGGAAAGGGCTTCTTTTCTGAAAGAAAATCTGCTTCCCATGCAGGAATCTGGACAGCTAAACTTTCTGGACAGAACCGAAAATCGACATTTCTATAAAACCTTAGGTTTTGAAGTTCTTTTTGTAGATGGACACACCGATAAACAAATGATTCCTATCATCGATTATCAAGGAAAGAAACTG
The DNA here is from genome assembly GCA_964577705.1 of uncultured Mesohalobacter sp. Classification (GTDB taxonomy): domain Bacteria; phylum Bacteroidota; class Bacteroidia; order Flavobacteriales; family Flavobacteriaceae; genus Psychroflexus. Next base: position 9,494 of record CAZOAD010000025.1, on the reverse strand, counting down.
GTCTTTGCAGCTGACTTATTGCCAACTGCCGGACACGTTCCTTTACCTTATGTGATGGGATTTGACACCAGACCTTTAAAAACCCTGGATGAGAAAAAACTTTTTTTAGAAGAAGCGGTCAAAAACAATTATTACCTATTCCTAGAGCACGATGCTCACAATGAAATTATCAACCTGAAGGACACAGAGAAAGGAGCTAGACTAGACTCCAGGTTCACCTTCAATGAACTCTTTACAAATTAAATTCAACAACACCTATGAACAATAAATTTTTCAAATTAGGAAGTGTAAGCTTTCTAGCTTCAGGCCTGTTAATTGGCTGTGCAAGTGGTCTTAAAGTCAATTCAGAACCCATTCCAAATCTTCAGGCTGTAAATGAGAAAAAAGTAGAACTCACAGAAGAAGAATTAGAAATATGGGGAAGTAAAGACCTTTTAAAAGATACTATCCCTGGGATGAGTGTAGAAAGAGCTTACCAGGAATTAATTAAAGACTATAAGGGAAAAACAGTCATAGTTGCTGTTTTAGATAGTGGAATCGATATTGAACACGAGGACCTGGAGGGAGTCATCTGGACCAACATTGATGAAATACCAGACAATGGTAAGGATGACGATAACAATGGTTTTGTAGATGACATTCACGGTTGGAATTTCCTCGGAGATGTGGTTGAAGAAAATCTTGAGTATACAAGAATCGTAAGAGATTACCGAGATGAATTTGAAGGAAAAAATGCAACCGATATTTCTGATGATAAGCTTGAAGAATATAAGCGTTACCGAGCTGCAAAAGCTGAATTTGACAAAGAAGTAAAAAGCACGCAAAATAGCTTGAATAGGTATGTAACGATGAATAATCAATTACAAGAAGCAGAAGAAACTTTGAAAAACGAACTTGAAGTTGATCAACTTACCATTGAAAATGTGACTGCTTACAAACCTGAAGACGATACTTCCTTAAATCAAAAGATGCTATTACTCAATGTAATGAACAATATTGACGAAGATCTTCAAAACATCCAGGATCAACTAGCTGAAGCCATGGAGTATTTTGGCAACAGATCGAAGTATCATTTCAATTTAGACCTGAATGCAAGACAAAAAATATTGGGTGATGATGCGGATGATTTTTCCACAAAGATCTACGGAAACAACAAAGTAAGCGGACCAAACGAGGATAAGGAAAGCGCTAAGCATGGAACCCACGTGGCTGGTATCATTGCTGCCAACAGAACCAATGAAAAAGGCATCAAAGGGGTAGCTGAGAATGTGCTTATTATGCCTATAAGAGCAGTACCCGATGGTGACGAATATGATAAAGACATAGCACTAGGTATTCGCTATGCTGTAGATAATGGAGCCAGTATTATCAATACGTCTTTTGGAAAATACCATTCTACCCATCCAGAATGGGTGATGGAAGCCATTGAATATGCTGCAGAAAATGATGTTTTAATTGTAAACGCCGCTGGAAACGAAGGAATAAACCTTGATGAAATGAGAGTTTATCCAAACGATGAGACTCCAGAAAACCCTGCAGATTTTGTAAATAATTTCATCAATGTAGGATCTATCACTTCTGAATATGGTGGAAATTTGGTTTCAGGATTTTCTAACTATGGAAAAAATAGCGTAGATATATTTGCTCCAGGTTCGTCAATTTACGCCACAACTCCTTTGGATACTTATGAATTTTTGCAAGGTACCTCTATGGCCTCTCCAAATGCAGCAGGGGTTGCGGCGATGGTAAGATCTTTATACCCAAAACTAAGCGCTGCACAAGTAAAGCAAATCCTAATGGAATCGGGATTGAGTACAGAGCAGGAAGTAATTCTCGGAGGAGATCCAAGCGAGACAAAACCATTCGACGAAATTTCAGTTTCAGGAAAAATGGTCAACATGTATAACGCTATTATTTTAGCTTCAAAAACCAAATAAAATGTTTAAACACGTATTTACACTTACTTTACTCCTATCTTTTTCAACACTCTTTAGTCAAAACAACACGGGTTATTGGCAGCAACACGTTGATTATAAGATGGAAATAGATTTTGACGACAAAAATTACCAATACGATGGTGAACAGGAGCTTGTTTACACCAATAACTCTCCAGACACTTTACATAGGGTTTTCTACCATATGTACTTCAATGCCTTTCAACCCAATAGCGAAATGGATGTAAGGTCGAGAACCATCAAAGATCCCGATGGTAGAGTAAAAGATCGCATTTCAAAACTCAATGAAGATGAAATAGGCTTTATGAGAGCGAAATCACTGACTCAGGATGGAAAAAAATTAGACTATAAACTAGCAGGAACAGTTTTAGAAGTGGAATTAAATCAACCTATCCTACCTGGGAAATCAACTACCTTCAAAATGGAATTTAAAGGTCAAGTTCCTGTTCAAATAAGAAGGTCTGGTAGAAACAATGCAGAAGGAGTTGAATTATCCATGACGCAATGGTATCCTAAGATGGCAGAATATGATTACGAAGGCTGGCATGCAGATCCTTATATAGCCAGAGAATTTCACGGGGTTTGGGGAGATTTTGATGTTAAAATCAACATTGACAAAGACTTTATATTAGGCGGATCGGGTTATATTCAGAACCCAAATGAAGTGGGCTATGGCTATGAAGATGAAGGTGTAAAAGTGAAGCGAAGAGGAAAGAAACTTACCTGGCACTTTGTAGCACCAGATGTACATGACTTTACCTGGGCAGCGGACAAAGAGTACATTCATGATAAGATTACAGGAACCGATGGTACAACCCTTCACTTCTTATATAAAGACAATGAAGAGATTAAAGAAAATTGGAAAAATTTACAATCTAAAACTTCAGACCTTCTGGACTTTTTCAATGAACATATAGGACCTTATCCTTATGACCAATATTCGGTAATTCAAGGAGGTGATGGAGGTATGGAGTATGCTATGTGTACCTTAATCACAGGCGAAAGAGAGTTTGGCAGCTTAGTAGGTGTGACAGCTCACGAAATGGCTCATGCCTGGTTTCAGCACATACTTGCTACAGATGAAGCTCAACACGAATGGATGGACGAAGGCTTCACCTCTTACATTTCGGGACTGGCTATGAATGAAGTGATGGATCAAAATAAAGAAAATCCTACAGCAGGAAGCTATAGAGGTTATGTAAGCCTGGCAAACTCTGGCTACGAACAGCCTCAAACCACACATGCCGATAGATATGAGTATAACCAAGCTTACGGAATCTCTGCCTATTCCAAAGGAGCCGTCTTTTTAGGCCAACTCGATTACTTAATTGGAAAGGAGAACCAACAAAAGGTTTTAAACAGATATTTTGATGAGTGGAAATTTAAACATCCGACTCCAAATAATTTTATACGTGTAGCAGAGAAAGTAAGCGGAGCAGAACTTAGCTGGTATTTAAACGACTGGACAAGAACTACAAATACGATAGATTACGGAATAAAAAATGTTGCAGTTAATGATCAAACTACACTTATAACTTTGGAAAGAATAGGGCTTACACCTATGCCACTGGAGGTCAAGGTCGATTACAAAGGAGGAAGTTCTGAGACTTATTATATTCCTTTAAGGATAATGAGATGGGAAAAACCAAACGCAGGAACTATTGTTGAAGATTGGGCCTGGGCTTACCCTACGTATGATTTAGAAATACCAACAACTCAATACGGCATCGAACGTATTGAAATTGATCCTAGTGGATTGATGGCCGATGTAGATAGAGAGAACAATGTAGAAGTTCTTGAAGAAGAATAAAGGCTCGTTTTATGTTTAAAAGAAAAGACCATTCAAAATTTTGAATGGTCTTTTCTTTTTGATTAAAATCAATGATGTTTAACCAGTTTAAAAACACGTTCACCTTGATCTGAAGACAGTTTCACCAAGTAAACGCCTGCACTAGCATTAAAATCAGTAATTCGTACTTCAGAAGTACTTTTAAGTTTTAGAGCGTATACTTCTTGACCCATTAAATTGAAAATCTTAACTTCTGAATTTCTAAGGTCCGTTAATCCGTTAATACTGAAAGCGCCGCGAGTTGGATTAGGATATAATTTAGTTTGCTGCAGAAGTGGATTTGAAGTGGATAAACTACTTGGAATCAATTTCAGTGAAAATCGATTTTCATCGAATGACCCTGAAATGGACTGTTCCACATTAAAATAATAAGTTGGATCAGATTCAGTTATATGCGTTTCAGTTTCTAAATAATGGTCTATCAGATAAATTTGATTGGGAAACGAATCAGAAGTTTGAAAATTCAACACGTAATTTTCTCTTCGGTATTGATTGATATAAAGCGGCAAAATTTCTTCCCCTTGGGGCAAGCGTTTTCGCTCTAAAGCCACTAATTTTTCATCAGCAATTCTGGTTAGATTCTCATCTATATTAGAAAGTTTAAGAACATCGTCCTCAGTAGTATTGGAATAGGTGTCTTTAAAATTTATTCGCAAACCATCTGAAGGCGTACTTTGCAGATCGAATGAAACTTGATTGAATAATTGAATATTCATAAAATGTTCTTCAGTTATCGAAAGAATTTCGGTTTGAATTTCGTCTACCACTTTGTCATCTTGTGAAAAATTGATCTGAGTAGTCGGTTCATCACTTAAGGTTTGAACAAAAGCTGCTTGCATTGGCTGCAAATACTGATTGGCCTCGGAGTTTGATGAATTGCTTCCAGAAGGAAGTTCTACAACTACAAATGCACCTCTTCCCCCCTCCTGATTAAGGTTTTGAACTCCTCCAAGTTTTGGATCCCACACGTAGTAAACATCCGTTCTCAAATTGGTTGACTTGGCTAATACGGAGTTCATATCTACCTGTGCATGATAGGGATTGCCGATAAGACTGAATCCATTTTTGGATTTGGATAAATCACTAGTAGAGTAATTACCAGTAACTAACTCACCCCTAGCTCTGAGTCGAGTTGGAGTTGGGGTCGCAGTATTTGAATATATATTTATAGTTCTATCCCCACGAACGAGCAGCATGTAGGGCGCTCCAGATTCCAATTTGTTTTGATTTGTGTTATCGATGGGAGTGAAACCACCCCCCTCATTATTAAACTGAAACATAGAAGCATTTCCGGAAGGATTATAATCAAAGCCATTTTCCCCATCCTGATCCAGATAAGCTGGTCCATTCCCAGGATTTATACCTGTAATATGAGTACCGTAACCTTCGGGAACATCATCATTATAACTATCTGCATCTTCTTGCCAGTTTTTTCTGATGGAGGAAGATGTATTTACAGAAGAACTTATCAATCTATTAGCTCTTCTTGCTGGATAACATTGCTCAACTATCACTTCCCCAGTAATCAGACCGGAAACATTTGCAACTTGAGCCGTTCGTTTGGTTTCAAAATCACATTTGAGATACAAGTTGTTTTTGGTCAGTAAATGACCTGCATCCACATAGAGATTCCCGTAGATATACATTTCGTCATTGACATGAACTGTCGAGTTATTTTGTAATCGAAGGTTGTTCATGCTCCCCTTACCTTTTAGAAATTGAGCAGATTCTCCAATTAAAACAAGTTCTCCATCACCCTTAATGTGGCCATTATTATATACATTTTTCTTAACTGAAAGACTTGAAAATGCTTTCAGAGTTAAAAAAACATCCTCATTTATGTTAAGTTCTTTTACAATTGATGGGATATCTAAAGTTACGTTGGCTTCAATAATCACTTTTGAAGCTGAAGAAGGAAGATGACCATCTTTCCAATTTTCAGGATTATTCCAGTCCCCTTCAGTAACAAAAACAGATTCGTCAACATTCGAAGATTTAGTTGAATCAGCTTGAGAATAGCAAATCGACATTACTAAGAGTACACTCGTAAAAAAAACAGTATTAAATAATTTACTCAAAACACTTAAAATTTGAGCAAAAATATCAGGCAAGTTTAACTATTCTTGTAGAATTAGTTCGAAATCAGAGAGATACACTAACAGTGAGATGCAGTTTTAAACTTTTAAAATTCATTTGTAGAAAAAAGTGTACAAAAAAACCCACTTGCAAGCAAGTGGGTTTTGTTAGTTAATAGTGTTTATTTTTTCACTTTCCTTATACCAAGATAACCGCCTACAGCGAGTCCTAATGCGATTAATCCATTGATGGGAGCCACTGGCTCATCGTCTACATCATCTGGAAAGCCAACATCCCCTAGTCCTTGTCCGTAACTGGTGGTGGATACCAACAGAATGACTACAATAATAGCTAGGCTTATATAATGTGAATTTTTTAATTTCATATCTTACTCTTTTATCAGTTTGAAGGTTCTTTCGCCCTGATTGGTTGTTAATTTAACTAGGTAGATTCCTGTATTGGCATTGAAATCTGTTACCTCTAGGTTTGATTGACCGCTTACACTTTTCTTATACACCTGCTGTCCAATCATGTTGTAGATCTCAAGTTCACCTGCTTGTCCCAAGTCCATTCCAGATATGCTGAAATTGCCTTGTGTTGGGTTAGGGTACAGACTTAAGTTACTTAGACGCTCTTCTTGAGTAGATAGGCTTACTGGCTCAAAGACCAGGCTGAATCGGTCTGAAGCTTCTGATTCTGGAATAGACCCGTCTACTGTGAAATTGAAAGTATCATCCGATGGTGTTATTTCTTTCAAAGCATTCAGATAATTATCTTTTATATAGATCTTGAAGTTTTCTAAACCTTCAGTCATTTCGAACTCTAAAACGTAATTGGTGTGTTTATAGTCAACAAAAAATAGTGGAAGTATTTCCTCACTTTTCGGATAAGGTCTCTGTTCTAAAGAAACATAAGACCCTTCATTGATCCGCGCAATATTTTCATCGAGATTAGCTAGCTTTAAGAAATCGTCCTGAGACCCTACTTCAAAATTATCATTAAATAATAGTTTCAAACCGTCTAAAGTATACTCTTCGTTAACAAAGGACTCTTGTGAGTACAAATCAATTTGCAAAAATTCTTGTTCATTTTCGGAAAACACAGTTGTTTGGTTCTGGGATACTGCTTTGTGAGATTCTGAAAAGTTAACCGATGGTGCTGTTCCTAAATTACTGGTTTCTACAAAAACAGCCTGCATGGGTTGCAGATATCTAGTTGCATCGGAACCTCCATTGTTATTTGACCAGTTTCCAGCTGACCTTGCCACAGTAACATAAGACCCCCTTACGTTTACAGTTGGATCCCAGACGTAAACTACAGAAGGTCTAAGATTTGTGGAAGCATTTAAAACTGCTTCCATGTCGACTTGAGCATGATAAGGGTTACCCACAAAACTAAAGAATCCGCTATTTGGATTTATTGACGAGACATTTAAAGTTCCCGTGTAGAGTTCACCATTGGTTCTCAATTTAGTATCGGTAGGTGAAGTCTCATTATCAGTAATGTCTATATTTCTATCTCCTCTTATCATTAATCGATAAGGGTTTCCTGCAGTGAGATCTACCGTTGTAGAAGGCATGGCATTCCAGACCCTATTGCCATTATCGAATGTAAACATAGATGGATTGCCAGATGGGCTGTAATCAAATCCATTATCACCATCTTGATCTATGGTTGCGTTTTGATTTCCTGGTAGTACTCCAACACCTGTAATATGTGTGCCGTAACCACTTTCTACTGTGGTGTCGTCAAAAGCAGAAGCATCTTCTTGCCAGTTTTGTCTTATAGACGAGCTATTTGTTGTCACTGTAGAAGTGACCAGTCTAAAAGCCCTATTGGCTGGAAAACACTGCTCCACTGTCACATTCCCTGTGATAGATCCTCCTACAGGAGCTACTTGAGCAGTTTTACGAACAGGACTAAATTGGCAAGCTAAAATCAGATTATCATTGGTAGTAAATTCCCCCGTAATGACATTAAGAATAGAAGTTAAAACAATATCAGAGGCACTTCCGTTAATAACACCTTGAGCGTTTTCTATGGTTAAAATGTCAAGACTTCCATCAATAAAGTTACTAGGTATTGTTTGTGGAGCAGTTCCTGAAAAGTAAAGATTGGATCCAGGAGCACTTCCAGTGAGAGTCGAATTTGTTCCTAAAGTAATATCTCCCGAAATTGCAAAAATATTACCATTAAGATTAATACTCGTATCATCTTCCATCACTAAATCCTTAGCACCTGCATTTGCTTGTAAAACTGGATAATTGGGAGCACCAGAAGGAATTAATACATTAAAATTAGCATTAGGTATGACAGTTGGCGTCCAGTTGGAGGCATTGTTCCATTCGCTTGAAACTGAACCATTCCATTCAGAATCTGTACAAGTCCCAACTAGATTTACGACACTACTTATACCTGGCTCCATACTCGTGTTTTCAAAACGGATGGAATGAAAATCACCAATTTCGAAAACCAAATCATCAAACGTAGCTTGACCAGAAGTGTTTGTGATTCTGGTTACAGTTCCAAGCAATTCCCCAGGACCTGTTTCAATAGATGCTGTGATTGCAAATCCGGCCTGCTCAACCGGAGCACCACTAAAATCTCTAATTTGTACAACAAAGTCCTGACTCATAGTACCATCACAATCGGACTCTAAAGGCTGGCTGACAACATCTATTTCTCTAGCTACAGAAAGAGACTCTTCGTTATAGGCAATAAAAGCGGGATCTGAATCTCCGCTAAATGTATATCTAATTGCAACCACATCACCTACATTGGCGGCTGTAATTCCAAAATCTGAAACATCAAAAGCTCTAAAACGAATATCCCTTTCTGTATTTGTAATACCTGCTGTACTGTTTAACCTGTAAAAATCGATTTGCCATGCACCAATTATTGGTGATGCGGAGCTATTAAGATTAAAGTTAACTTGATTTCCAACTGTATTTCCAGAGGCATCTATTAGACGAGCTCTATCTGCTGTTGATGTGGGCTGAGCGATTTGTGAAACCAAAATATCTGGAACGCCATCACCTATGGCATCTGGATTAATTCCATTGGTACTCAATCTAAATTCAAAATCACTTGTTGCTGGAATATTTGAAAAACCAGAAGCTAGGTTTAAACCTTTATCGCCATTCGTAAGGAACTGAGTCAAGCCTTGACCGCTCATGTTAGCCATAAAAGGCTCTGTTGCGCTATTATTTGTTCCATTATTAATTCCATCAAACAATTGTCCCAAGGCGATGAAATATGATCCACCTCCACTGGTAGGCAAAGAATTGAATGGAAGTGCTCGAAAGTTTGCAGGTGTATAAGAAATACCGTTCTGATCGAGACGGGCATCATTCACTCCTGTAGAGTAGTTTGTAGAATTAAACCTAAAACCAAGAACGTTGTGAGAGTTTTCAGGTTCTATTGGATTGATCGAAGTACTGCTAGACTCCCAGAAGCCCTCGTAATCAGTAAAAACACTTGTAACTTGTCCTTGTGCAAAACCGAAGGTAAGCACAAACAGTATAAATGACAGGAATGTAATTTTGTTCATAATAAAGTATTTTGAACAAAACTAATTGGACAATTCTTAAATTCTTGTAGAATTAGTTCGAAAT
>CAZOAD010000024.1:0-36719 GCA_964577705.1 uncultured Mesohalobacter sp. | reverse complement strand
TCCTCGCTGGGTAGCACTGTTCTACAGTAACCTGGCCAGAGATAGTTCCCAAAACTGGAGCCACCTGTGCAGTCTTACCCGTTGTGAAATCACATCTTAATGATAAATTACCCCCTGTGTTTAATGTGCCTTGATCTACATAAAGGTTGCCAAACATATCTGATGGATCAGAAAATGTTGCTGAAGTCGCATTGTCCAATCTTAAGTTCTCAAAAGATCCACCTCCAGTTATGGTCTGGGCTGAAGTGCCGTTTAAAACGACTTCGCCATCGCCTGAAAAGCTGCCAAGACTATTTATATTTCCTGTAACTGATAAAGTAATACCAGAATTGACGTCTATGTCTATGCCAGTAAAAACTTCAATATTATTAACTTGTTGATTATTTAAAATTTGGGGGTTAGCAGCAATTGTAACATCAGCTCCCGAGGTCGGTAAGGTGTTATTAACCCAATTGGTATTCACATTCCAGTTTCCGTCATTAACGAAAATAAAATCAGTAACATCAGAAAGCCTATATCTTATGATAACAATACCAGAACCGCCATTTCCAGCAACTCGGCTATTGTTACCACCTCCGCCACCACTACCGGTGTTTACAGCACCATCAGTTGCTGGGTTTGTGTCATTAGCACCGTTACCTCCTATGCCAGAACCTCCTAAACCTCTCGCTCTATTTTGAGGACCTCCTGCTCCTCCACCAGCTGCATAAAAGCTGTTAGTGCCATCTATATTATTTTGAGTACCAGCACCACCATTACCGCCAGTACCTGAAGTACCCGAAGTACCAGCAACACCAGCAGAACCGCTACCACCACCACCACCAGCACCAGAACCAGTACTTGCATTTGGTGTAGCTGCTCCAGCATTACCTAAACCTACAGTTGTTGAAGTTGGTTGTAAACCTTGACCAAAAAGACCTGAGTTTCGAGCTCCACCACCAGAGCCTCCATTCCCTCCTCGAGTGTTTCCGTTTGCAGCTGTAATCGCGCCGCCCCCGCCACCTAAAGCCGTTAAGTTAGCAAAAGTAGAATTTTGACCACTTGGAGCGGTACCTTCACCATTGGGATTAACTCTCCGTGCCCCACCTAAACCTACAGTTAAGCTTATGGGAGAAGTTAAGGAACTTATATTAAAATTCTCTCTATAAACATATCCTCCGGCACCACCACCTCCTCCAGATCCATTTGAAAAGGATAAATTTTCGATACCAGCACCACCGCCACCAACAACTAGCACATCCACCTCTGTTATACCTGAAGGAGGAACAAAGGCAGCAGAACCTGTAGTAGTGAACTTATGTATCACATAGTCAACTCCACCTATATTCTCTGTAAAAATTTCATCACCATTGGTTTGGGATGACATTACTCCAAAACATAGAAGTAAACATGTAAATAAAATATATGTAATTTTACTCATAACAAGATTATTTTGAGCAAAATTAGATGCATCAATTTTAAAATCTTGTAGAATTAGTTCGAAATTCTGTTTGTAAAAAGAATTATTCAGTTAAATATCAATACTTTACAACATCACCGTGTTTCATTACAAAAGTGACATTCGTGAGTGTGGAAATATCCTCTATTGGATTATTTTCAACTGCAATGATATCTGCTTTTTTGCCTTTTAAAATGGATCCGTAGAGGTCATCAACTTTTAGTAATTTTGCTGCAACGAGAGTAGCTGATTGGATAGCTTCCATAGGGGGCATCCCCACTTCTACCATGTATCCAAACTCCTTGGCGTTTTCGCCGTGCTTGAACACTCCTGCATCGGTGCCAAAGGCTATATTAACTCCTTTTTTATAGGCTTTTTCAAACGTGCTTTGAATTTTAGGGCCAATCGCTTTTGCCTTGGGAACTACCAGTGCCGGATAGTAACCTTCGATTTCAGCCATTTCGGCTACGCTTTTACCAGCTGTAATTGTTGGCACATAATAAGTATCATATTCCTTCATCAGTTCCATAGTTTCCTCAGACATCAGCGTTCCATGCTCTATGGTTTTTATACCGGAACGTATCGCTCGCTGCATACCTTCATCACCGTGTGCATGAGCTGCAGTGAGCATTCCATAATCGTTGGCTGTTTCGACGATAGCTTTAATTTCATCTTCAAAAAACTGGGGATTTTGACCGCTTTTAGCTACACTCAAAACACCACCTGTAGCTGTAATTTTAATCACATCAGACCCATTTTTATAGCGTTGTCTTACTGCTTCTCTAGCTTCGGCAACTCCGTTAATAACCCCTTCATCCGGGCCAGGACTTCCCATCAAATCGGCTTTATAACCATTGGTGGGGTCGGCATGTCCACCTGTAGTAGCTATGGATTTACCTGCCGAATAAATCGTTGGACCAACAACCTGACCTCTATTTATAGCATTTCTTAAACTAGTGTTTACTCCACTACCCCCCAAATCTCTAACCGATGTAAAACCAGCCATTAAAGTTGTTTTGGCATGAACTTGTGCTTCATAAGCCACATCCGCCTCATTAAGTGTAAAAGGCTTGATGTAATTATCTTTTGAGGTTTCAGATTCTAAATGCACGTGCATATCAAACAAGCCAGGAAGAACTGTAGAATTTCGTAAATCAATCAATTCTGCTCCGTCTGGAACCTCAACGAATCCGTTTTTAATATCCATTATCACATCCTCTTCAACGATGATTGTTTTTTTTGAGACAACTTTTCCTTTTTCGACATCTACTAAATTTCCGCAGTAAATAAAAGTTTGCTGAGCTGAAAGAGTAATGCTAAGGATTAAAAGACCTAGTGTGAAAAACGATTTCATAGTTTTTATATTTTGACTAAAAATAGGAAAATTATTCAGTTTAGACAGGTAGCGGTTTATAAAAGCTACAAACTGGACTGAGAATCTTTTAGTAAATTTAATTAGCCGCACTTTTTCTCAGAATCTGGCAGAGGACGGTAAGCATAATACTGAAGGACTTCTTCCAAAGCCATTTTAAGCGCCTTATTGATCGGTAAAATTTTCGTACCTAAGTTAAAGTCGATTTGTTCCAATTGTAAATAATACTCTGTAAATACAGGAACATGCAGTCCCAAAGCTATAGCCTCTGTTACTGATTTGTAATTTTCGGACTGACCCTCTTTAATAAGTTTACAGGTCGCTAATCTAAGATTTCCATATTTATCTGTAGTGGCTGCAAAGCCAAACAGCCTACAAATTAGGCCACGGTAGCGGTAAGTCATGCATCGCCCGTGTGAAATCAACGATAAGGGTTTATAATTAAAACAGATTGTACTTTGACCTTGATTGAGTTCGAGTATGGTCTTTCCTGCTTCTCCACTTAAAAACAAATGAAAGGCCCAGGGCAGGAATTCCAGTGGTGAAGCTTCTATAGTTGGATAAGTGCAGCATCTTCCACATCCCTCAACACAACTCAGCCCTGAAGATTCCTCAAATTGAGTAGCTTCTTTTTCTAATTTTAAAAAAAGACGTTCTACTAATTGAACTCTATCTTCTATCGACATTATTTTTAACCGAAGTTACTCTTTAAATGCCGACTGTTTCTAATTTATTTTTAAATGATATAGAAGTGGAGGAATCATTATGATTGAGCCTTATGAGACTATCCTGAATTCTAGTTCTGAGCTTAACTATAAATCTGATTATTAAGCTATTTGTTCTTATATCAATTGTAGTTAATTGATACACAATTCAGTAACTGCAACCTTTTTCAGAAACCCTTGCAACCTTTTTGTACACCTTTTTAGGCTAAAATTGGATACCCTGGTTATTTAGAAGGAGAAGTTAACTTTTTACAGAATCTCAGACAAGACCATTAAATTCAATGGCTAAGAAGGGAAGTCTATAAAACAAAAAAGCCCGATACTTTCGTATCAGGCTTTGTTTGCTCCCCCTCAAGGACTCGAACCTTGGACCCTCTGATTAACAGTCAGATGCTCTAACCAACTGAGCTAAGGAGGAATTTATTTTTGAGCAAAAACTCTCGTGTTTTGCGGTTGCAAATATAAACCAATATTTAGTTTCACAAAATATTTTCTTGAAAAAATATTAAATTTTAGCCGCCCGTCAACCAGCGGTAAACGTCGTTACCATTGGCAAACAGCACCAAAGCTATAAGTATAAAGAAACCAATCATTTGAGCATATTCCATCACCTTCTCGTTGGGCTTTCGTCCAGAAATCATTTCGTAAAGCAGGAACATCACGTGTCCTCCATCCAAAGCAGGAATGGGTAGAATATTCATAAAGGCTAGGATTAAAGAAATAAACGCTGTCGTGGTCCAGAACGCTTTCCAATCCCATGCCTCTGGAAACAATCCGCCAATTGCACCAAAACCACCTACTTGTGTAGCCCCTTTCTTTGTAAATACATATTTAAATTGAGCTGCGTAATCGTGAAGCGTCCAGTAAGCGAAATCAAAACCTGCACCAATACTTTCTCCAAAACTATAATTTTTGGTCATAATATCTTCGGTATTGATCGCTGAAGTGATCACCCCTATAAGTCCTTCTTCATCGGCTGTCACACTTACTTTCCCAAAACCATCTCCTTTTAATTCTTTATCAAGCCCGGGATTTGCTTCTGGCTCACTAGTATAAGTGATTTCTACAGGAACACCTTTACTATTTTTTACTTTTTGTCTAAACTCATGCCAGTAGTTGATGTTTTCACCATTGACAGAGGTTATCAAATCCCCTTTCTTAAGACCTGCTTTAGCTGCAGGAGAATCTGCCAAAACACTATCAATCATCGGTTGTTTGATAGGAGAGAAAGGCTGCATGTCTCCAGACTGGAACAGTTGCTGACCTATATCTTCTGGAATGGCAATAGTTTCTGTTGTTCCATCTGCGTGCTTTACATCAATGGTCTTGATGTCTCTAAGCAATAAGAACTTATTAATATCAATCTGACTCTGAAGAGGCTCTCCATCTACACTTAATATCTTATCTCCATCCATAAAACCATAGTCCTTCATGATTTCAGAAGTCTCTAGTCCATTTTCAAAAACTTTTGGAGATAAATAATTTTCACCATAAACAAACAACACCATCATGTAAATAAAGAAACCTAAAATAACGTTTACTGTAACTCCACCAAGCATAATAATAAGTCGTTGCCAAGTGGGTTTACTTCGAAATTCCCAAGGTTCTGGTGGTTTGGCCATTTGTTCTTTGTCCATACTCTCGTCGATCATACCAGAAATCTTCACATAACCTCCAAGCGGTAACCATCCAATCCCGTAAACCGTCTCTCCTATTTTCTTTTTGAAAAGAGAAAATTTCACATCAAAAAAGAGGTAGAATTTCTCAACTCTGGTTTTGAAAAGTTTCGCAGGAATAAAATGACCTAACTCATGTAAAACAATAAGTATTGATAAGCTCAGAAGGAGTTGTATGGCTTTGATAAAAAATGGATCCATTAATCTGTAATTTTTCAGTCGCAAAAGTAATCTTTTATCGGCGCATAAAAAATTTTTGATTAGCTACTGACTTTAGTTAACAAATAATTGTAACCTATGAGACTTTGCAGGTTTTACATTCGGGTTATTTTTGCAGTATACTTTAAAAATATGTTCAGATTTTTAGCCAAATACAAAATTTTCTTTGTGGTGATGCTCATCCTTTCAGCCATCATCATTACACTCATCTATAATCAATTGAAACCCACTCCACAGCTTCCCATCTATCAGCCAAGTATGGTCACTGCAGACCTTGTGGATACCACCGTACAATACATCCGTAAGTATCATAAAGTAGATGACTTCAAGCTGGTCAACCAAAATGGAGATACCATCACTCAAAAGGATTACGAAGACAAAATCTACGTCGCCGATTTCTTTTTCACTACCTGCCAGAGCATCTGCATAGACATGGCAAAGAGCATGCAAACTTTGCAGAAAGAGTTTAAAAATGATGATGACATCAAGCTGCTATCCCACTCTGTGACCCCAGAGATTGATGATGTCGCTCAACTCAAAAAATACGCCATGGAAAAAGGTGTTATTGATAGCAAATGGAACTTGGTTACTGGTGATAAAAAGCAAATTTACAATCTGGCTCGTAAGGAATATTTAGCTTCCAAAACCGAAGGTGATGGAGGGCCTTACGACCTGGTACATACCGAAAATTTTGTCCTGGTTGATAAAGAAAAACGAATCCGTGGTTTCTATGACGGCACCAATCCTGAAGAAATAGAACAATTGATCAAGGACGTCGATATCTTAAGGCTTGAGTACCTTCCAGAAGGTTAATTTTTTCTTCGGAATTTGTCTCTGCTTGTCTCTTTTGGTATCAGAAAACAAATATAATTGACGTAGCAACTATTAGTCATAAACGCCGTTGTCGTAAACACTTCTGGCTTTAAATTCAACTAAAAAAAACGTTCCCCTGAAGCCATAGCTCCCCCTAAAATCGAATTGAAAAACTTCAGGCATTAGAGTTTAACCTAAAGACAACGTTTTCCTAAAGTGGATCTTTTCACTCAGGACGACAGCATTGGATTAACTCAAAACAGAAAGCTGGATATCGCAAAACCTAAGGTTAACGTGCACAAATTCAGAATAAATTATTTAAAACAACCTTCTGATGACGGCTTCAATATCTATCAGAACGATACTAAACACGCCAAGAACTATCACAAATTTAAGTAGATTGTGCAGGAAGAGGTAATGAATTTTTTGCTCGGAACGCCAGATCTGGAAGAGGAAAATAATAAGTAACACCACACACAGCAGGAAATAATAATCCATGTACCCCGAATCAAAATAGAGTACTAAAATCAAGGCTGGGATAATCGTTGAAATGACCAAAATGGAAATGAGTCGTTTGGTATACGTCACGCTGTATTTAACCGGAATGGTAGAATAATCTAATGTAAAGTCACCTTTTAAGTTTTCAAGATCTTTGACGAGTTCACGTATAAGGATGATAAAAAATAAAAAAACCGCGTGAACAATAATGACGGCTTCGAAATTTCTATAATACACGAAAATAATAAAAAATGGTAAAATAGCCACCAACCCTGCAGTAAGCGTTCCTAAGAATGGATAGCGCTTAATCTTATGGGAATACAGCCATAAAGTAAATATGTATAATGAGAAAAATAACACTGCTTTGAAACTGACGTAACTGGCTATAATGACACTCAGGAAATTAAGCACAAAGTAAACACCAAGCTTGGTCTTTTGACTTACATAATTATCCAGTAAGGTCTTTTTAGGCCTATTGATGAGGTCTTTCTCGGAGTCGTAGAAATTATTGATAAGGTAACCTGAGCCTATAGCGAGTGCTGTGGAAATGACAATCAAAAAAAGATTGGAGTCTAAAACTACTTGTTTTACAGGCAAATGATGCGCCATGATAAAGATGGACGCCAAATATTGGGCAATAACAATAATAAGAATATTATAACCGCGAATGACGGAGAACAAACTCAAAAACTTGAGCCAAAGGCGCTTGTTCTCTCTGGACATAAGTGATGGAATTTTAGAACGTGTACACTACTTCTAGCTTATGATCTTTTAAAGCCTTTTTAGCCTTTTCGAAATCTTGAGTAAAGCCCAAAATATAGCCTCCACCTCCGGATCCACAAAGCTTAAGGTAGTAATCGTTGGTTTCGATGCCTTTTTTCCAAAGTTCATGAAATTGCTGAGGAATCATGGGTTTGAAATTATCAAAAACCACATTGGATAAGTGCTTAATGTTCCCGAAAAGGGATTTGAAATCACCTTCCAGAAAATTTTCTACACAGGCATCTGTGTGCTTTACAAATTTGTCTTTTATAATATTTCTAAATCCTTCCTGCTTCATGTTTTCCATAAAGATTTGAACCATAGGAGCCGTTTCTCCTACGATACCACTATCCAATAGAAATACTGCTCCATTACCATTTTGAGTTTGAGAAGGTATACCTGCAGGTTCTATGTTATCTTTGGAATTGATGAGTATAGGCAGGCTTAAGTAGCTATTAAGCGGATCTAAACCTGAAGATTTCCCATGGAAAAAAGATTCCATTTGAGAAAATATGCTTTTAAGTTTTAAAAGTTTGTCTTTTGAAAGGTTTTCTAAAACAGTGATCTTATCGAAAGCGTATTTATCGTAAATAGCGGCCACCAAAGCTCCACTACTTCCTACGCCATAACCCTGAGGGATGCTACTATCGAAGTACATACCTTTTTCTAAATCTGAATTCAGAGATTCTAAATCAAAACGAACCGGAGTTGATTGTTCTTCGTTGAGTTGCTCCAGATAATCAGAAAATCGCTTTAATTCTAAATTGGACTTGATGGCTTTTTCATCGGGTTGTTCATCCACCTTCAAAGCACCATTATAAAAATTATAAGGAATAGAGAGGCCTTTCGAATCTTTGATGATGCCATATTCTCCAAATAACAAAATCTTGGAATAAAATAGAGGTCCTTTCATAGGTATAACTTTAGGATAAAATCAAACTGTTGTGCAAATATTACTGATTATTAGGAGATATACTATAACATTTAAGATTAAATCACCTTATCACTATTTACTAATGTAAAAATAATTCAATTTGTTCGACTTTTGCTTCAAATCTTCAAACAAAGTTAAAATTGAATATGATCGTGAATCACTTTGTCACCTTGACAAAATGGAAGTAGACGCTCATCGATAAATGCCTTTATCTGTTCATCTGAAGCTTCAGGATATAAAATATGAACATTTGCTCCTGCATCTAAAGTAAAACCAACATGAATCCTTTTAGATTGCCTAAACTCCCAAAGCCTGTTAATGACTTCTAATGTATTGGGCTTCATCAGGATAAAATACGGCGAACTCGACATCATCATGGCATGAAGTGATAAAGCTTCCGACTCTACTAAAGCAAAAAACTCATCAAAATCTCCAGATGCTAAGATAGATTTCAGCTTTGTTATATTTCCGTTTGCTTGCTGGAATCGTTGTTCTGCAAAGGGATGGCCGTACATCAAATTATGACCTACACTACTACTCACCTGTTTTTGTCCTTCATCTATCAATAAAATAGAATCCTTAAAGTTTCTGAAGTTATCGTGAACTTCATAGGGGTAATCAATGCCATAAAAACTTGAACTTCCTTCTATAGCATCATGCTTACCCCACACCACTAGCTTCCCTCCCGTACTGCGACAGGCACTTCCTGATCCTAATCTTGCCAAAAAAGAAGTTTTCTGAGCACGAAAATCTTCACTCATGTTTGGAGTTACTGAAGCCTCCATCCTTATAAAACATTTGGCTAAAGCTGCCATACCGCTCGCCGATGAAGCTATACCACTACTATGAGGAAATGTATTTTTAGTGTGAATTTCAAAATCAAAAGACTTTAAGAAAGGAACATAAGCTTCAATCCTTTTTAGAAACGTATCAATTTTGGACTTAAAGGAGGGTTTCGCTTCTCCATCCAGGAAAACTTCAAAATGAAAGTTATCATCTGCTTCTATCTTTTTCTTTAAGATCACTTCAGTTTCGGTTTTACAGTTTTCTAAGGTGTAACTGATGGAAGTGTTTTTAGGCAGTTGTTCTCCATATTTTCCCCAGTATTTTACCAAGGCAATATTACTAGGCGCTTCAGATTTATAAGTAGTTAAATCTGGCAAAATATGTGGAGTTGTGTATATAAAATCTTTTTGATTCATTTTAATTTTAATTTAAAAGCAAATATAACGAAAGCAAGACGTCTGAAAGAAGTTGTGGATATTGAAAATTATTGATATTTTGCTCTTTAGAATTTAACTTATGAGAGTTTCAACTGTTGTCAAGATATTTATAGGAGTCGTTATCTGCTTAGGTATTGGCTTTATAGGTTCCATAGCTACTCAAACCAGTGTAGATACTTGGTATACCGCTCTTAATAAACCTAGTTTTAATCCACCAAGCTGGTTATTTGCTCCCGTATGGACCCTGCTTTATATTTTGATGGGAGTTGCTGCTGGCGTGGTATGGAGCAGAGGTTTTCATCACATCTGGGTAAAAACAGCACTTTACCATTTCGGTTTTCAACTTGTCCTCAACGCGTCTTGGTCCATTGCTTTTTTTGGCTACCAATCTCCGTTAGCTGCCATGTTCATTATTGTAGCCCTAATCATTTTGGTGTTACTAACGTTCAAGTGGTTCAAAGTTGTGAATAAGGTATCCGCTTACCTTCTCCTACCCTACATCGTTTGGATACTTTATGCGGCTGCGCTCAATTTTGAAATCTGGAGACTTAATTAGAACATTTAGATAGTTCCTAACGCATACAGCTGTTCTAGATTTGGCGATTCGCTTCCGCCTTCTGGCTCAAGGGTTATCCCAAATCCTTCTGAAGTTGGAATATCTTGTAATCTGAAAATTTTATTTTTAGGCGAATCGGCATCTGCTAAAAGTCCAATACTATTTGGAGTTAGTGGCTCAAAGGTGAGTGACCACGCCTGGTAAACCATTCCTTCCGGAGCTTCTGGCAAACGACTGATGTCTAAAATCAACTCATTGGTTTCCTCATCGTAAAACGCAGCTACGGCAGAGTTCGGTGCGTTAAGTTCGTTTCCTGGGAGCATAAGCTTACGAGTACCTGGCTGAGCCATTTGTATAAGCAATTCCTCAAGACTTTCAACTTTGTCATTTGAGTTGGCAATTTGTACCTCTTTAGACTCTAGTTCAGTAGTAACTACTTTAATTTCTTCTTGTAAATCTTGATTCAGTTTCAACAACCATAAAATTCCGCCTAGGAGTAGTATGGCAGCAGCCCAACCAAAATATGAATAATTGGAAGTAATAATTTTCACTTTGGGTTTAGATTGATCGGATCTTTGATTGATCTTTTGAAGTAAATTCCTTTTCACAGAAGTATTCACTCCGGTAGAAGTTGCTTTTGATAATTCTAAAAGTACAGCTTCTATGGATTCAACTTCAGCTTGAAGTTCAGGATTTTTGGCGACATCTGCCGCTACTTGTTTTTGCTCTTTGCCCGAGAGCACCCCGTAGACATAAAGCTCAAGCAATCCAGATTCTATATATTCTTTAGTAGTCATATTATTCTAATGTTTCTCTTAGTGAATTTAAGCAAGTTCTGTTCCTAGATTTGACTGTGCCTAAAGGAATCTCTAAAGTTTCTGAAGCTTCTTTCTGAGTATACCCTTTAAAAAATAACAAATCGATTAACTTCACACACATTGGCTTCAGTTTATCCACAAATTTTCTAATGCCATAACCATCACTCACGCTATCTAGATCCATATCATCTTTTATAAAAAATGAAAAATCATCAAAATCTGAGTTTTTACGTTTATTTTTATAAGCCTTCGATCGTACTTTATCTATGGCTGCATTTCTCGAAATGTTTAACAACCAGGTGAAAAATCTGCCTTTCTCACTGGAGTAAGAGTCGGATTTGTCCCATACTTTTATAAACACGTCTTGAAGCACTTCTTCTGCTATTTCTACGTCATTTACTATGGTATTAATGATCCCGAAAATATTTTCAGAATACATATCATAGATTTGAGAAAAAGCAATTTCATTTTTTTGCTTTAACTGTAAAATGAGTTCATCTGGCTGCATTTGTAAATTTTTTCTAAATCTACTTATTTTAATTCATTTCACAAATCTTGTTTATAAAAAGGAAATTGTGATTCAAAAAACCACAATTTCCAATCTATCAACAAAAAACAACCAAAACACAATTGATAAAAAACTTATCTATAGTCATTTACGTAAATAAGATGGCTGAGGTTCAAATTCTGTAGAAATGAAATTCAGAATAAAGCGACTAAGCCTTTAAAAATGTATTTTCGCAATCTATGACTTATATAAGAGTTATCATACCAGCATTCAACGAGGAAGGCTCTATTGCCAAGGTAATAAATGACATTCCTAAGCATGTTTCTGAAGTGATTGTGGTAGATAACCAATCTACAGATGAAACAGCCAACGAAGCTCGTCAAGCTGGAGCAACCGTGCTATTTGAAACAAATATGGGATATGGCTATGCCTGCCTTAAAGGACTTTCTTACCTTAAAGGCTTGAATGAGCCGACCGATATTGTTGTTTTTCTGGATGGTGATTACAGTGATTATCCAGAAGAAATGGACAACATTATTGCACCAATACTCGAAGACCAGATCGATTTTGTAATTGGAGCAAGAGCAAAAACTAAACGTGAACCTGGGTCTATGACCTTCCCACAAATTTTTGGCAACTGGCTAGCTACCACCTTGATGCGTATATTTTTCAATTCAAAATTTACAGACTTGGGTCCCTTCAGAGCGATTAAGTATCAAAAGCTTTTAAATTTGAAGATGGAAGATAAAACCTATGGCTGGACAGTTGAAATGCAGTTGAAAGCTTTAAAACAAAACCTGACTTACACAGAAGTAGACATAAATTATAGAAATAGAATTGGAGAGTCCAAAGTTTCTGGAACAGTAAAAGGAGCCTTTATGGCTGGAGTAAAAATTCTGAGTTGGATTTTTAAATACGCATTTAAATGATTATGGATTACATTATTATAGGTCTTTACAGTCTTGCACTTTTTGTGATACTCATTTACGGCTTGCTTCAATTGCAACTCGTTTTGAATTATAAAAAAGCCAAGCATAAAAAAACAGAATTGGTTAAAGAACCTAAGAATTGGCCCAAAGTGACAGTACAGCTACCTCTTTACAATGAAAAGTATGTGGTGAAGCGCTTGCTGACTAATATTTCAAATTTAGATTATCCTCAATCCAAACTGGAGGTTCAAGTTTTGGATGATTCGACAGATTCTTCTAAAGCTTATACTCAGAAGCTCACTCAGGAACTGATGGATATAGGTATGAATGCTAAATACATCCATAGAACCAACCGCAAAAACTTCAAGGCAGGGGCTTTGAAAGAGGGCCTAAAAATAGCAGAAGGTGAATTTATTGCCGTTTTTGACGCTGATTTTCTACCTCAACCAGACTGGCTTAAAAAAACGATACCGCATTTCAATCGGTCCAATATCGGTGTTGTCCAAACCCGTTGGGGACACCTAAATAGAGATTACAGCATACTGACTAAAATTCAGGCGTTTGCCTTGGATTTTCACTTTATCATTGAACAAGTAGGAAGGTCGTTTGGCGGACATTTTATCAATTTCAACGGAACTGCCGGAGTGTGGAGAAAAACCTGTATTGAAGATGCAGGCGATTGGCAAGGTGATACCTTAACCGAAGATTTGGATTTGAGCTACAGAGCACAATTGAAAGGTTGGAAGTTTACTTATCTCAAAGATGTGGTTACTCCCGCAGAGTTACCGGTTGTGCTTAGTGCAGCAAGGTCTCAACAGTTCCGCTGGAACAAAGGAGCTGCGGAGAATTTCAGAAAAAACTTTAGCAGTATTTTCCACAGTAAGAAATTGAGTTTTAAATCAAAACTTCATAGCTTTTTTCATCTTTTAAATTCGAGCATGTTCCTTTTGATTTTGATGGTAGCCGTTTTAAGTATCCCGATACTATACATCAAGTTTCAGCAAGAGTCTTGGGATGCCGTTTTTTACATATTTGCTGCAATGGGAGGCAGCACCTTGATTTTTATCTATGGCTATTGGACGAGCTATAAAGAAATACATGGAGGTGGTTTTAAATCTTTTATTAAATTTATCGGCTTGTTCCTCACTTTCTTTTCCATAGCGATGGGATTATCTCTTCATAACTCTCTGGCTATATTAGAAGGACATTTCAACAAAAAGTCAGCGTTTATACGTACACCAAAATTCGATATTTCCTCAAGTACAGATACCTGGAAAGGTAAAATGTACATCAATAAAAAATTATCCATTCTTAATGGAATAGAAATTCTTTTATTCGGGTATTTCATTTACGGACTTTATAGCGCCTATTTAACGCAAGATTTTGGGTTGGTGATTTTCCACATGATGTTGACTTTTGGCTTTGGCTTTATATCCTATAAGACAATATTTTCGAATGCATAATGAAGTTTGAGCCCTGTCATACCTGGATAAAGGCTTTTAGTATTCTGCTGCTTTGTGCGATCTACTATTGGATCGGTTATGAGGTAGAAAGGCATCAGTTTTGGTTTCTGTTTTTAATGTATTCTGCAGCTTTTGGTATTTCTTTTTATCTGTATAAAAGTGGCATAAAGCTTAATTATTTACTGGGCCTGAGTTTTCTTTTCAAGTTTATATTCCTGTTTTCAATTCCAGAATTGTCTCAGGACTTCTATCGTTTCATTTGGGACGGACTGTTAACTACTAAAGGGATCAATCCTTATTCATTCACACCTAGGGAACTTATTGAGAGTGGTTTGTTTACAGAAAGCAAAAGCTCGCTTTTATTATACGAAAAGATGGGAGAATTGAGTCAAACCAACTATTCTACCTATCCTCCATTCGCTCAGGCGGTCTATAGCTTAAGTTATTATTTGTCGGGTAGTAATCTAATGTATAATGTTATTTTTTTGAGGTTAATTCATTTGATTGCAGAAGTTGGCATCGTATTTTTTAGCATCCGCCTTTTAAAAAAAATAAATCTCCCAAAAGAAAATTGCTTACTATTTACTCTTAATCCTTTAGTCATATTGGAATCAAGCTTCAGTTTACATTTTGAAGTCGTCATGCTATGCTTCCTGGCCTTAGGTCTTTATTATTTATACCTATCTAAACTTTATCTTTCTGCTTTTGGATTTGCTGCTGCGGTAGCTTCAAAGATGCTCCCTTTGATGTTTCTACCTTTGATTTTTCCTTATTTCAATAAGAAGTCTCAATTCTTAAATAAAGACCAAGTTTTCAACTATTTAAGGTTTACAGCTGTACTCATTTTGAGCTTAATCTTAGCTTATAGCTTTTGGTGGACCCCGGAATTGATTATAAAAAACTCTAAAACCTTAGCCCTCTATTTTACTTCTTTTGAGTTTAATGCAAGCTTCTATTATGTGTTCAGATGGATTGGTTATCAGTGGAGTGGTTACAACATGATTGGGGTTTTAGGGAAGTTACTTTCAATTAGTTCTCTTTTTGTGATTCTCTTCCTCAGTTTTAAGAAGAGAAAAATAAATTATAAAACACTTCTAAATTATATGCTTTTTGCATCGACTGCTTATTACTTACTCTCAACTACGGTTCATCCATGGTACATAATACTACCCCTATTCCTAAGTATTTTTACCCGTTTTAAGTATATGATAGCCTGGAGTTGGCTGATCTTTTTGAGCTATTCAGCCTACAAAATTGATGGGGTTGAAGAGAACTTTTGGCTAATTGGAGTTCAATATATTATAGTAGTTGGGATAATGACTTATGAGCTGGTTTTAAAAAAGAAACTAATCCTTTAACTCAAATCTTTTGGAGAGAATTAAATACACTCCAAAAACAAGTCCTAAGATAAGAATCATCCAAATATGTTCATCAATTGGAACAGGAACATCATCTACTGGGCCAGGTGGGTTTGGAGGTCCTCCACCTTGTGCAATTGCAGTAGCAGCAGCTAACAATGTAAAGAGGAAAAATAAGACTGGTTTTTTCATTATCATAAATGCACTCGAAAAAGAGTTCAATTAATTAGCAAATTTAATGTATTCAAATTTATCAACTCTTATTTTATTAAATAATTTTTAGTAAATAACTTAATTAGATGTATTTACGTTTTAAGTACTGGTTCGGTTTATCTAGTTTTTGAGTATTTTTGTTCAAATCTTTTTTATGAAAACTTATCATTTATTTTTAGCTATCCTCTTAACTATTTCTATTAATTCTACAGCACAAAATAGCAATAAAATCGAAACTGTAGCTATTATTGAAATTTTAACCGACAGTCATGCTCTAATAGAAAATGACACAATAGCCTTGAATTTAGTTCATAAAAAGGTCAATCAATTATTGAATGATTTCGATCTTAAAGATAATTTTTTTCCATCAGTCACTCTCATCGTAAATCCATCGGTTTCTGAAAACAGTGTTGAAAACATCAAGTATCAAATCAGATCCACGCCTATTCAGCTCATCAATCTTCAACGAAAAATTATAACCAATTATAACGGCATAGAAGTAGATCAAAATGTTCTAGACCAATACAATTCTCTTATTAGATACTGGAATAGTCAAAATGCGAATGATAGATTCTATAGAGAAAATGAATTGAAATTTATTGAATCTGTCGCCTTAACCATGACCATAGATCAACGTATAAGAAACGAGAAACTTCCTGGATATTTACCGTTTGTAAAAAAAGAACCTAAGATTTCTCACTTGTCTATGCTTGAGGTAGACCCAAATCAATCTTACCTTTATGTTTACAAAAATGATACACTAGATAAGGAAAATGCTCATACCAATTATATAGACAACTCTTTCTATCTTAAAAGACGAATCATCAATGAAGAAAAGGTAAACGTAATTGAATTGCTGGAAGACTAGTTTCCTTTTAATCTTGACCATAATGCAGCTAACAATTTCTTAGCATCTCCCCTGCCTTTGGGCTCTTCAGTAATTTGTAATCGGTTAGTTTGCTCTTCCAATTTATAGCTGAAAGCGAACTTTTCAGAATCAGGATGGAGACTTATTAAACCAAAACGAAGGTCATTAAGGTATAAGTTGTCTTGTTTTTCTGTAATTGTATACCAGCCTTTAGTCACCTTTATTAAACGATTCAAATTATCGTAAATTTTAAGATGGTCTACCTTTTCATGCTGCTTTGGGTAAGCTCGAAACTCGATTGGTTGAGTATCGAAAATCGAATACTCAGCGATAAGAAAATCATCCTCAGTTTTGACATTGGCCGACCACAACAAAGTATTAAAGGGCGTTGGTTTAGTTTCTATTTCAGAGTAAGAGAGGTTTTGCTGGTCCAAAGCATTTTCAAACTTTGAAAACGTGATCACCTTCATTATAAGTGTAATTACTAAATAACTTGAGCTCAAAATCAAGCCTAATCTATTCAATTTACGACGTTTACTAGATGTTCTTTTAAGTCGAGAAGCGGCAATCAAACAGACCAAAAATGGCAAGGTATAAAGGGGATCGATGACAAAAATAGTCTTGAATGCAATTCTCAAATCCAAAGGCCAAAATAACTGTGTCCCCCAAGTTGTAAAACAATCTAAGAGTGGATGCGTAAACAAACCCCAAAACATGAGAATGGACCAGTCCTTCCAGGTTGCCTGAGTATGAAGTTTAGAAATAAGGTAGCCAAAAATTGGCGCTGCTATTACCGAAAAGACTAAGGAATGAGAAAAGCCTCTATGAATTTCTAAGGCAGAAACGGTATCGTAGAGATTGCCTACAAATACATCTAAATCTGGAATTGTGCCTGCTATAGCCCCATAGACCATAGCCTTATTCCCAACTTTTCTTCCCAAAACAACTTCACCGACTGCTGCACCAAGAACGATTTGCGTTAGCGAATCCATTAAGCCGTTACAAATTGAATGGTTTCCTTATGTAATTGTTTCAACAAAACAGTTTTGTCTTTTTCTATGCGCTTTATAGCCTCATCATCGTAATGTCTTATGGTGAATAAAGACACCCCTTTTTGATGATCCACTTTGAATTTTGCTTTCAAAATTTCAATGAGCTTATCCACATTTTTGAATTTATTATCGACACACACTGAGAAACTAATCGCTGAGTTCTGAATCAAATCTACCTTGATTTGATGTTTATGGAAAAGAGCAAAGACTTCACTGATATTTTCTTCAACGAAGAAAGAAAAATCCAAGGTTGATAACGACAAGAAGACCAGATCTTTTTTGACGATGTAGCACGGCAGCAATGGATTGAGTAATTTACCTTTTCCAACTTTGGTCCCGTGATCCTTTGGGTTATAAAAAGACTTTACATACAGTGGAATCTCCTTTTGCTGCAGGGGCTGTAAAGTTTTTGGGTGAATTACAGATGCACCGTAAAAAGCCAATTCAATAGCTTCTTCGTAAGAGATTTGTTCTAAAAGACTGGTGTTTTCAAACACATTTGGATCTCCGTTCAAAACGCCTGGTACATCTTTCCAAATCGTCACATTATCGGCATT
Source organism: uncultured Mesohalobacter sp. (assembly GCA_964577705.1). Classification (GTDB taxonomy): domain Bacteria; phylum Bacteroidota; class Bacteroidia; order Flavobacteriales; family Flavobacteriaceae; genus Psychroflexus. The sequence continues at coordinate 18,737 of CAZOAD010000024.1, read as the reverse complement.
GAGGCAGTAGGCGAAAATTCCAGCTGTATAATCTGACCCTTCACGACCAAGCGTAGTGGTAAAGTTATTGGAATCTGAACCTATGAAACCCTGTGTAATACTCAATTCATCTTTATTGATATGGTTCAGTATTTTCTGTTGAGTATTCTCCCAATTTACATCCGCATCACGGTAAGTACTGTTGGTATCCACAAGGTTTCTGCAATCGTGCCAGACATTCTCTATGCCAACGGATTTAAGATAATAGCTTACAATGCTAGTACTGATTAATTCCCCAAATCCAACCACTTGGTCGTAAACAAAATCATAATTTGGTGACTTGTTTCTATCAAAAAAGATAGATAACTCGTCGAAAAAATAATTGGTCTTCGTATAAGCTGGATGCGATGACTCATCAAACAAGTCGTCAAGAATCACGTAGTGATCTTGTTTCAAAGCTGTAATGGCAGTAGGCAATTCGCTGCTTTTTTCAAAATAAAGCGAAATAATATGCTCTAATTTATTGGTGGTTTTACCCATTGCGGAAATCACAACTACTTTTTGTTTTGGGTCTGTGGTCTCTAGAACTTTAGCGACGTTTCTTACTCCTTTGGCGTCTTTAACAGACGCTCCTCCAAATTTAAATACTTGCATTTTTAAGCTTATGAATTGATTTGATTGATTTGATCTTCATTGAGTTGAACGGTCCTCCATTCTTTAAATACTGTAGCACCATATTTTTCGTAGAAATCGATAGCATTGGTATTCCAATCGAGAACTACCCACTCTACTCGCTTGATTTTTCGAGTTTTGGCATACATGATCACGGATTCAAAAAGCGCTTTACCTACAGAGTTTCCTCTCATTGGTTTGGTCACAATAAGATCTTCGAGATGAACAGTTTCTCCTTTCCATGTTGAAAATCTGGAATAAAATAAAGCCATGCCTACCACTTTGGAATCTACCTCTGCGACAAAACATTTGTAAATAGCTTCCTCACCGAATCCAAAGCGATGCAAATCTTCTAATGTCACCTGCACAGCATCGGGTTCATTCTCATAAACAGCCAACTCCTGGATGAGTTTCAACATATCTTCCAAATCTTCTGGAGTGGCAAATCTTACTTTAAAGTCCATTTCACGAAATTTTCGAGTAAAAATAGTCAAGTATGAATTAAATTGAATGAATTTGACAACCACTTTATGAATTTTTCTATTTTTGTGCCACTACAACGATTTCGTTATGAAAGAACACAACCAGACTCTAGGTGAGTTTATTATTGAAAATCAGCAATCCTTTAAATACACTTCTGGTGAGCTCTCCAGGCTTATCAACTCCATTAGACTGGCCGCCAAAGTGGTGAACCATGAAGTAAACAAAGCTGGTTTAGTAGATATCGTTGGAGATTACGGTGGAAAAAACATTCAGGGTGAAGACCAAAAAAAACTGGATGTTTATGCGAATGAAACCTTTATACAAACCCTTATCAATCGTGAAATTGTCTGCGGAATAGCTTCAGAAGAAAATGACAATTACATCACTATACAGGGAAATAATAAAGACCATAAAAATAAATATGTCGTTTTGATGGACCCGCTAGATGGCAGTTCCAATATTGATGTAAATGTTTCTGTGGGAACTATATTTTCTATTTATAGACGGGTAACTCCTGTAGGCCAACCTGTAGAAATGGAAGATTTTCTACAGCCAGGCAACCAGCAAGTAGCTGCTGGATATATCATTTATGGAACATCTACAATGCTGGTCTATACCACTGGTCATGGTGTAAATGGGTTCACCCTCAACCCTGCTATAGGAACTTACTATTTATCGCATCCAGACATGAAGTTTCCAGAGGACGGTAAGATTTACTCTATCAATGAAGGGAACTACATTCACTTCCCGCAAGGCGTAAAAGATTATATCAAATACTGCCAGGAACAACGGGATAAAGATCCCTACACCTCGCGATATATCGGTTCCCTGGTTTCAGATTTTCATAGAAATATGATCAAAGGAGGCATCTATATGTACCCCAAAAGCTCTAGTGCAGAAAAAGGCAAATTAAGGTTGCTGTACGAATGCAACCCTATCGCCTTTATAGCTGAACAGGCCAACGGTAAGGCCTCTGACGGTTTCCAGAGGATTCTGGACATCAAACCTACAGAACTACACGAGCGAGTTCCGTTTTTCTGTGGAAGCAAAAATATGGTGGATAAGGCTGAATCCTTTATGAAAGCAGCCCATCCAGACCAATAAATTTAAATTAGGGTTTAGTAGTCGTCAGACTCTATAAAGTGTTGATAGAGATCGAAGGTGAAATTATTTTCAAATAATTTCTTAGATTTCTCGATAACCGTATGCGCATGCTCATCTGAATAACCAAGCCCTACTGCATATTTCAAAATCAAAGCCTCTTCGGCAGCATCCATTTCTTGATCGATATAAACGACACGAAGAAGATCAAAAAGATACTCCAAACGTTGAGTTTTAGAGTTGATTGCATAAACAGGAAATGAACCTGGACTCTCTAATATTTTGGCATAATCTTCTTTTGAAACGTCAAATTTCTTTGAAAAGCGTTTTAATAATTTTTCCTCAGTAGGTTTAATAGTTCCGTCTATAGCCGCTAAATTAACCAAATTTGCAAAATGATTAAGCCTGGTAGACTGTCTAATATTTTCGTAAAAATCTTCAGTTGACATTTTTTTGGATGTTTTTTTAAATGATAAATATAATATTAATTTCGCCTAAAATTCCTATTGAATTTCATTTTTGTAATTTGCATATATGAAGAAAAAAATTATTGGAAGATTGGATAAAGCTGATTTTCCTGACCTAAATTTAAATCATATTTCAATCAAGATCGATACGGGAGCTTATACTTCGTCTATTCATTGTGAAAATATGGAGGAAAAGGAAGACGGCTTGCATTGTATTTTTTTGGATAAGGAACATCCAGAATACAACCACAAAGCTTTCATTTTCAAAGAGTATAACAAAATACGAGTTAAAAGTAGCAATGGTATTGCTCAGAGTAGATATGAAATTAAATCAAAGATTGAAATCTTTGGAAAAGTTTATAAAATTTCACTTTCTTTGAGCAATAGAAAAGAAATGAAACACCCAGTATTACTAGGTCGGAAATTCTTGAACAAAAAATTTATTGTAGATCCAGAATTAAAAAATTTATCGCATAACATCCATCACCATGAACATTAAAATCTTATCTAGAAACCAAAATCTTTATTCAACTAAACGCCTTGTTGAAGCCGCTAAAAAGAGAAAACATGACGTACAAGTCATAGACCCGCTTAAGTGTGATTTGGTGATAGAAAAGCGAAATCCAAACATTTATTACAAGGGAGAATACATTCTAGATACAGACGCCATCATTCCCAGAATTGGTGCATCTGTTACCTTTTACGGGACTGCAGTAGTCAGGCAATTTGAGATGATGGGAGCATTTAGTACGATAGATTCTGAAGCCCTGGTAAGAAGTAGAGATAAACTGAGAAGTCTCCAGGTCCTATCCAGAGCAAAAATAGGTTTACCAAAAACTGTTTTTACGAACTATTCCAGAGATGTGAATGGTGTGATACAACAAGTTGGAGGAACACCATTGGTGATCAAACTTTTGGAAGGAACTCAAGGTCTTGGAGTGGTGTTGGCTGAAACAAAAAATGCGGCTAAATCTGTTATCGAAGCATTCAATGGCTTGCAGGCCAGAGTTATTGTTCAGGAATTTATCAAAGAAGCCAAAGGAGCAGATATACGTGTTTTTGTTGTCGATGGCCATGTGGTTGGCGCCATGAAAAGGCAAGGAAAAGAAGGAGAATTTCGTTCTAATTTACATCAAGGGGGTTCTGCGGAGGTTATAGAACTTACAGACGAGGAAGAAATTGCAGCGATAAAAGCAGCTAAAGCCATGCGTTTGGGGGTAGCAGGTGTAGATTTACTCCAAAGCTCGAGAGGTCCCTTAATTTTGGAAGTTAATTCATCTCCAGGTCTGGAAGGTATCGAAAAAGCTACAGGAAAAGATATCGCTAGATCGATCATACAGTACATCGAAAAGAATGTGTAATGCCACACATAGATTCTAAAAATGTTCTCCACATCCTGGAAAGGAAAGTTTTCCCTGGGGAAAAAGCAAGAATAAATTTCAACACCGCCAAGCTCTACACAACTACATCGGTAGAGGTTCCTGTAATCATAGAACGTGCAAAAAAACCAGGCCCAGTTTTATTAATAACTGCCTGTATTCATGGTGACGAAATCAATGGTACAGATACCGTTAGGCAATTCATATCTAAAGGACTAAATAAACCAACGCGAGGAACCGTTATCTGTGTACCTGTTCTAAATGTCTTTGGGTTTTTACAAATGACACGAGAATTTCCAGATGGTAGGGATTTAAACCGGATGTTTCCAGGATCCAAAAAAGGAGCTTTGGCCAGCAGGTTTGCCTATCAGTTCTCATCCGAAATTCTTCCAGTCGCCGATTATTGTATCGATTTTCATACCGGAGGCGCCAGTAGGTTTAATGCCGCGCAGATACGTATAGATAAAAGTGATGATAAAGGAAGTGAATTAGCAAAGGTATTTAATGCTCCTTTCACTGTTTATTCATCAGTCATTAAAAATTCTTATCGCAATACCTGCATGAAACAGGGTAAAACCGTTTTACTTTTTGAAGGCGGGAAATCTCAAGATAACAATAAGCTGATTTCTAAGCATGGAGTTGATGGCTTAAAGCGAATCATGAAACACTTTGACATGCTAAAATCAAATGTCGATATAGATATCCCAAAAGAAAACACCAAATTTATATCTAGTACTTACTGGATACGTGCCAAATACAGTGGCTTACTCCACATCAAAATACCGATAGGAAAACTTGTAGAAAAGGGAGAATTTATAGCCACCATCACAGATCCATACGGTAGTTTCAGGCATAAGGTGAAAGCCAGCAATAATGGTTACATTATCAATGCCAACCAGTCCCCTATTGTTTATCAGGGCGATGCCATATTTCATATTTCTAAAGAGGATAGCGTTGAATAAGAATGACTTGAGAACCAAATATAAAGCTTTAAGAGAAGGCTTATCCATTTCAGAAATTGAAGAGCTGAGCCTTCAAATTGCAAACCAAGCCTTAGAACTCAACATCTGGGAATTGGAATTTTACCATTTGTTTTTAACTATAGATAAACATAAAGAAATCAATACAGAATATCTTCTACAAATCATATTTGGAAAAGACGGAAACGTAGTTATTCCAAAAGTAAAAGGGGATGATTTAGAGCATTTTCTACTCACCGATAATATGAGATTAAAAGTAAGTAAATGGGGAATTCCTGAACCTGAAGGGGGAATCCAAATTGATCCACAGCAGCTAGATGTTGTTTTCATGCCTTTACTGGCTTATGATAAAACTGGAAACAGAATTGGCTACGGAAAAGGATTTTACGATAAATTTCTCTCCAATTGTCGTCCTGAAACTTTGAGGATCGGTTTGTCCTTTTTTGAACCTGAGGAAGATCCAATTGAAGTGGCAAATCACGATATGAAACTAGACTATTGTGTGACCCCAAAACACGTTTTAAAGTTTTAGTAAGCTTCAGTCCTTACAACCACAATCACCCGAACCGCAAGCAGAATTGCTTTTACTGGATTTGAAAAAGAACTTCTTGATTAAATAGCCAGTAGCTAATAGAAAAATAATAAGTACTATAATTTCTTGTAACATGAACTTATTTTAAAATTTGAAAAGCGATTAAAGCAACTACATAAGCAAAGCCAGACATACCAAACAACTGTATAAGTGGCCATTTCCATGTACCTGTTTCTCTTTTTACAATAGCCAAGGTACTCATGCATTGCATGGCGAAAGCATAGAATAAGAGTAAACTTATTCCACTGGCAAATGTAAAAAGTGGTCCTCCTAAAATAGGGTTGGTCTCAGCAGACATTCTGCTTTTGATAGTTTGTTCGTCTTCATTCCCGACACTATAAATGGTTGCTAAAGTTCCCACAAAGACCTCTCTGGCAGCAAACGAACTTATGATCGCAATTCCAATCTTCCAATCGTAGCCCAGAGGAATTACTGCAGGTTCTATCGCTCTGCCTGCATAACCAATAAAAGAATGCTTTAACTTATAAGACGAAATTTCAGTTTCAAGTTCTTCTTCGGTTATACTTGAAAGATCTGCGGAAGAAGTAACAATTTCTTCAGCATTATCAAATTCATCAGTGGGACCATAGCTAGCCAATACCCAAAGGATAATCGAAATAGCCAAGATAATTTTACCCGCACCAAATACAAAAGACTTGGTTTTTTCAACTACAGTATAAGCCACGTTTTTAAAAATGGGTAATTTGTAATCTGGCATTTCCACTACAAAATATGATTTAAAGTCAATTTTAAGCATTTTACTAGCCAACCACCCTGAAGCTACTGCTGTTCCAAAACCTAACAAGTACAGCAACATTAACGTAATACCTTGGTAGTTAAAAATGCCCAGCCAACGCTCATCAGGAATGACCAAACTTATAATAATAAGGTAAACAGGAAGTCTGGCGGAACAGGTGGTGAAGGGAACTACCAAAATTGTTACCAGGCGTTCTTTCCAACTTTCGATATTTCGAGCAGCCATCACAGCAGGAATAGCACAGGCTGTCCCAGAAACCAGAGGAACCACACTTTTCCCGCTCATCCCAAACTTTCGCATAACTCTATCCATCAGGAAAACAACTCGACTCATGTAGCCTGTCTCTTCTAAGATGGAAATAAATAAAAACAAAAAAGCAATCTGTGGAACAAAAATGACGATCCCTCCTATCCCAGGAATAACTCCTTCTGAAATCAGGTCAGAAAGCATTCCAGCGGGGAAGTTTTGTTTCACAAATTCACTAAACACTAAAAAACTTTCATCGATGAAGTCCATAGGATAGGTGGACCAATCGTAAATGGTTTGAAAAATTAAAAACAAAATAGCCAGGAAAATGACATAGCCCCATACCTTATGAATTAATAAGCGGTCAATTTTAGCTCTAAGTCCGGTCGCTAAGGCCAGGTCTTTGGTTAAAGTTTCTTTCAACGTAGCGTTGATAAACTGGTAGCGTTTGATGGTCTCTTTTTGCTGAAGTCGCTTGATTTCTGAATCTGATTTCGGTTGGAAATCACTTTTAGAAGAAATTCTATTTCGATTGGTTTTTCCAAAATTTACATCCTGGGTTATGACCAACCAGAGTTTGTAAAGGTCTTGATTGGGATAGGCTTTTTTGAGAGAGGCAAAATAAGCTTTATCAATTGAAGAGGCTTCAACGCATGGTTCTAAAGAGATGTTCTGATAATTGGTAATGGATTGTTTCAGCTCATCAAAACCCAAATTTTTTCTGGCACTGATGAGGTTTACTTTCGTCTTCAAACGCTTTTCTAATCCTTCAATATCCAATTTAATGCCTTTTCTATCCATCCGATCGGCCATATTGATAGCCAAAATTGTAGGCAATCCTAAATCTTTGATTTGGGTGAATAGTAAAAGATTTCGTTTTAGGTTTTCGATATCACTTACCACCACCACAACATCTGGATAGTCCTTGTCATTTTTGTTTAGAAGCAATTCTATAACGACGTTTTCGTCTAATGAAGTAGCGTTAAGACTGTAAGTGCCTGGTAAATCTAAAATATGAGCTTTTAGATTTCGTGAAAGTTTGATGACGGCTTCCTTTTTCTCTACAGTGATTCCTGGATAATTCCCCACTTTTTGGTTTAAGCCGGTCAGGTTATTAAACACCGAAGTCTTACCTGTGTTTGGATTACCCACTAAAGCGACATTGATCTGTTTACTCATCGTCAATCAATTCAACGTTAATGAGTCTTGCAGTCTCTTTCCGAATTGAAAGAAAGGTTTCGTTTATGTTCAAATAAAGAGGATCTTTAAAAGGTGCTATCTGAATTAATTCTACTTCATTACCTGGCAAGCAGCCCATTTCAAGCAACTTAAGAGGGATTTCATCTGAAATCATTTCTCCAATGATGGCTCTTTGTCCTTTCTTTAAGCTTGCTATGGTCATCATCTATTTAGATTAAGTTTAAACAAAAGTAAGAAGCTTTGGTTGAAAATGACGGTATTCGAATGATAAAAAATTCAAAACGAATTTAAAAATGCTTTTCACAAAGCTGTTGTAAAGCCTTGCGGAAAAAACTAACTTTGCCTCTTTTATAAACTTATTCAAAATGCTGACAAAAAAAGTAGTTGAACTTCTAGAAACTGATCACATATTACAGGAATACAAAGTAAACGGATGGGTAAGAGCCTTCCGCAGTAATCGCTTTATAGCCTTGAACGATGGCTCCTGCCTTGATAATTTACAATGCGTTGTAGATTTTGAAAATACAGAAGAAGACACTTTAAAGAGCATAACCACCGGAGCGGCCATATCAGTTACAGGAACCTTGAAAGAAAGTGAAGGAAAAGGTCAGCGGGTAGAATTGGATGTAAAATCCATTGAGATTCTAGGCCATGCAGACCCCGAAGATGTCAAGAAAACCATACTCCAGCCCAAAAAACACTCGATGGAAAAACTCAGAGAGCAAGCCCATTTGAGAGTGAGAACCAATACGTTTGGGGCGGTCATGCGAGTAAGGTCCAAATTGGCTTTCGCAGTGCATCAATATTTCAATGAAAATGGTTTTTATTACGTCAACACACCCATCGTAACAGGAAGTGATGCTGAAGGGGCTGGCGAAATGTTTAAAGTGACCAACCTAAACCTTAAAAATATTCCTACCAATGAGGCTGGCGAAGTAGATTTCACCAAAGATTTTTTCGGAAAAGAAACCAACCTTACGGTAAGTGGTCAACTTGAAGCAGAAACCTATGCTTTAGGACTGGGTAAGGTTTACACTTTTGGACCAACCTTTAGGGCTGAAAACTCGAACACCTCCAGGCACCTGGCAGAATTTTGGATGATAGAACCTGAGGTTGCGTTCTGTGACTTGGAGGGGAATATCGATCTTGCCGAAGAATTTATTCAATATGTATTAAACTATGTTTCTGAGCACTGCAAGTCAGATTTAGAGTTTTTGGAAAACAGACTACTTCAGGAAGAAAAATCGAAGCCAGAAAAGGAAAGATCTCCAATGCCGCTAAGAGAGAAAATTGATTTTGTACTAAAGAACAATTTTAAGCGTGTTTCATACACTGAAGCTATTGAAATTCTAAAAAACTCTAAACCCAATAAAAAGAAGAAATTCAACTATATCATTGAAGAATGGGGGGCAGATTTACAAAGCGAACACGAGCGTTACTTAGTTGAAAAGCACTTTGGGTGCCCAGTAGTGCTTTACGATTACCCAGCAAATATTAAAGCCTTTTACATGCGCTTAAATGATGATGGCAAAACGGTAAGAGCCATGGATGTGCTTTTCCCTGGCATCGGAGAAATTGTAGGGGGTTCCCAAAGGGAAGAACGCTATGATGTTTTACTATCTAAAATGAGAGAGTTGGGTGTTGACGAAAAAGAATTATGGTGGTACTTAGAGACCAGAAAATTAGGAACCTGTAAGCACTCAGGTTTCGGGCTTGGTTTTGAGCGTCTGGTGCTTTTTGCTACGGGAATGTCCAATATAAGAGATGTCATTCCTTATCCAAGAACTCCTCAAAATGCAGAATTTTAATTCCAAAACCTGTATTGAAACACATCTGGTAGAAAATCTTGAAAATAAGATAAGACTTCAAGAGTACGGAATTGCCATTTTTCAATCCATCCAAAGTAAAAGTGCTTTAAAAAAAAGCATTAAAAAGCAGCTAATCTCATTAAACGGAGAAGTTGCTCAAACTTCTGATTGGATTGAAAATGGTCAAGTTTTAAAACTTTATGCTGAAAATCAGCTAGAAAAAAAGAGTTTTCATCTTCTGCTTGAGGTGTTGTTTGAAGATGACCACCTGGCGGCCATTCTTAAACCAAGTGGATATCCTACCAATGGAAATTACTTCAAAACCATTGAGAATGCTTTGCCTTTCAATCTAAAACCAACGTCAGAGAAGGATAAATTACCTTATCCACAAACTGTACACAGGCTTGATAACCCGACCTCCGGGGTTTTGCTTGTGTCTAAAACCACTTCCACAAAAACTCTACTTTCAGTTTTATTTGAACGAAAAGAAATTCTGAAGCGCTATACAGCCATCGTAGAAGGACACTTAAAACCAACTAAAGGAGAATTCGATTCAGCTATTGAAGGAAAGCCAAGTCTGACTAAGTTCCAGGTCGAAACCTTTTTTCAAAAAAACGGCAAAAGCTATAGTTTAGTAAATCTATGGCCTCGTTCTGGACGAACTCATCAGTTAAGGATACATTTGTCTTCAGAAGGACATCCGATTGTTGGGGACTCGGACTATGGATCTTCAGAAAAAAGTCAGAACTTACTTCTTCATGCAAGTTCACTTCAATTTCTTCATCCAAAAACTCAAAAAAGCTTAACCATTCAAACAGAGTTACCACATAAATTCGTTAAATTTATGAATGAGTTGAAGTAAAATTTTAGATTTGAGTTCTATTAATTGAAGTCATCTGAAAATAAATTCAGCCCAAAATATTGAATTAAAACCATGCTAAAACAAAGGCTCAACCTTAAGTTATCCCAAAAGCTATCACCGCAACAAATACAGTTGATGAAGTTGATACAGCTGCCTACTATGGCTTTTGAACAAAGGGTAAAACAAGAATACGAGGAAAATCCTGCGCTGGATGCTGGTAAGGAAAAAGACGAGTTTGAAGATGAATTCAAAAATGAATCGGATGAAGACGATCATGATGTGATTGAAACAGAATTTGATGTTGATGATTATTTGAGTGACGATGAGGTCCCCAACTACAAGCTAAAAGCCAATAATTACAGTGCAGATGATGAGGACAAACAAGTCCCATATGCTTCTGGAACTTCGTTTTCTCAATTTCTGAAAACTCAATTACAAACCTATACCTTTAAAGGGGATCAAGAGGAGATAGCATATTTCCTCGTTGGTAGTGTAGATGATAGTGGCTACATCCGACGCTCCTTGATAGACATTGTGGATGATCTAGCCTTTACGCAGAACATTTACACCGATGAAGAGACAGTGAAAAATGCTTTAAAAATCGTACAGTCGCTTGATCCAGCAGGAGTAGGTGCAAGAGATTTGAGAGAATGCTTACTGATTCAGCTTCAACGTAAAGATAAAACAGAAAGCGTGAGTTTAGCTTACAGAATTATAGATGAGGCTTTCGACAAATTCAGCAAAAAACATTACGATAAGTTATTACAGAAGTTCGGCATTTCTGAAGACAAATTAAAAAAAGCGGTTGAAGAAATAGAGCACCTTAATCCAAAGCCAGGGGCTTCCTATTCTGGAAATTCGAAGTCTGTAGAGCATGTGATTCCAGATTTTGCGATTCATATCAAAAATGGGGAACTGGAATTGACACTCAATGGCAGAAATGCTCCCGAAATGCATATCTCAAGAGATTATTCGAATATGCTGAAGGGCTATAAAGAGGCCAAGACGAAAACCAAGGAGCAAAAAGAGGCTGTTTTTTTTATCAAACAAAAATTGGATTCTGCCAGATGGTTTATAGATGCTATAAAACAACGACAAGAGACGCTATACTCCACGATGTATGCCATTATGATGCACCAGGAGGAGTATTTCCTCACCGGTGATGAGAGGAGCCTTAAACCGATGATTTTAAAAGATATCGCCGAAAAGATTGATATGGACATCAGTACCATTTCTCGGGTAGCCAATAGTAAATATGTGGAGACACCTTATGGAACCTTTTTGATAAAAAGCTTCTTTTCAGAATCGATGAAGAATGAAGAAGGTGAAGATGTATCAACCCGGGAAATCAAGAAAATTCTTGAAATGACAATTGAGGCTGAAGACAAGAAAAAACCTCATACCGATGCCAAATTAGCTCAAATTCTCAAGGAAAAAGGTTATCCTATAGCAAGAAGAACAATAGCAAAATACAGGGAACAACTGGATGTACCAGTGGCGAGATTGAGAAAAGAAATATGAGAACGATAGACCAATTCTCTAAACTTCTTTCCCTTCTTGGACATCCCTTGTGGATGCCAATAGTAGGTTGTCTATTTTACTTTTATGCCATCCCGAATTACTTAGAACAACAAATTGTTCTGGCCAAACTCATGGCAGTAAGCATCTTGACCATTTTCTTACCTATTGTCTTTCTTTTTATCGCCAAAAATCTAAGGCTCATTTCAGATTATAGCCTATCTGACGTGAAAGAAAGGCGTTTACTCCTGATGTTTTTTATTCTGCTTATCCTAATTTTACTGAATAATATACTCGACGTATATAACTACAGAACACTATTTTATTTTTTCTCAGGTATTTTATTTTCTGGAGTTGTGTCCCTCCTTTTCAGTATGTTTCGTATAAAAGTGAGTCTGCATGCCCTGGGCATAAGTGGACTTACGTGCTTTATTATTGGTTTAAGCTTGTCATTCCATGAGCCTTTATTAAGTTCTATTACTTTACTGGTTATTTTTCTTGGCCTCGTGAGTTCATCTCGTCTATACGAAAGAGCTCATACCCTATTAGAGGTTTTCCTAGGAATTTTGGCGGGATGCCTTCCACAATTTTATTTTTTCAGTTATTGGATTTAATGGTTATAGGAAAAAGAAAACCAGACCAACTTTTATTGGTCTGATACTTACTTCTTCACCGGTAGAACTTACCTGGCCTTCAAAAACAGGAATCAGACTAAAATCTGCAAAGAAATTCACAGCTCCGTAACCAAAGGTGAGCTTAGCACTAGTCCTAAAATCATTGATAGCATCTATAGATCTAAAGCTATAGCTTTCGTCTGGACTTTTAAATACTGATTTACTGGTAAGCACATAACCAAAATTCACTCCCAGGTAAATTCTCCAGAAGGAAAGCTTATCTATATCTGAAGATCGCCATCTAAACTCAAGGGGAACTTCGATGAGATTGGTAGTAAACCGGTTGGAGTCATAATTGACATCAGGATCTATGGGTTCAAACCTATCATCACCAGCTTCTCTCCTTATCTGAAGTGTTTGACCAAAGGTATTTAGATTGAAGCCAAGTCCCAATCCAAGAGAAAGGTTTCTTCTTTTGTTGATGGGCATATCTCTTATGAAACCAAAAAAAAGCCCCCCTGAGAATCCTGATTGATCGACCTGGGATGGCAGCTCGGTAAGAAAATTAAAACTAAACCCCACATAAAATTGATCTTCCCTGTATAAGGAATCAGGTTGGTTCTCCTTCAACCAAGTGAGTTTATCCTGAGCTAAAACGCCAGAAAATAAAAAGAGTAAACAATTAAAGTAAATTATTTTCATCGAAGAATTAAAAGGGGAAAGTTAACGAGGTTTCGTCAAATAAAAAAGGCACTCCAGTAAGGAATGCCTTTAATTCAAATTATAAGTAATTAATTACTCAAGGTTTAGATTTGCGGCTCCTTCCTTGGTGGTGTAATTAATTTTTAAAGCCTCAGCTTTTCGCAATTCTTGTTTGATATCAGAGACAAGACCCATATTGGTTTCTTTATCCACCTTAAGAGCTGTTGTCAATTTATCTCTCAATTCTTCACGCTTAGAAAGGCGTTCTTCTTTAATGAACTGTTGAACTTCATTTACACTAGCGTATTTATCGTTCAACTGTATTCTAGCCTCTGTACCAAAAGTCTCTTGATATCTAGGCGAGGGCTTGCCTGCATAGATATACATAATTAGATTTTTCTTATCTAATTTTTCAACCTGATCGGCAAAAGGTAAAATGTTTTGAACCTTAAGTGATGTATCTCTCATCACGGTAACCACCATAAAAAAGAACAAAAGCATAAAGACAATATCTGGTAGAGATGCAGTAGAAATCGCTGGAGTTCCACCGTCACCTTTCTTTTTAAATTTTGACATAAGTGTTCAAATTTTTATCGTTTAGGTTCTGCTTCAGACAGTTTTTGTGGGAACATATCCTTTATCACACCGATTTTATCCTTGAGCTTATCTTTATCGCCCTGGTATTCAGGATCATTAAAGGCAGCTTCCATTTCTGTAAAATCTAAATTATAAAGTCTGTTCGCCTCTCTATCTCTCAAAACATTGTAGGCAGCTACAAGCTCATTCTGAACGGCAATGTAGCGTCCATACTCTGTTTTTCTATCATTCTGTAAAGAAATTACAGCTTTTATAGGATTGTCTGAAGAGCTTGGATCTCCAGCGCCCTGGCAGTAATCACATGCCTCATCGCCAGTACCGCCACCATTATCTAAAAAGTCGATAGCAGATTGTCTTAAGTCTTCAAATTCCATTTTCTCATCTTCAACGAACAAATCTCCGTTAGCATTCACCAGAACAATAAAGATATTACGTTCTTTTAATGGTGGTGGATCTTCTTGTTCATCGTCTATAGGAGGTAATTTCCTTGTAATACCGCTATCGGTTTCTATAGTCGTGGTGACCAAGAAAAAGATAAGCAGAAGGAAAGCTATATCCGCCATGGATCCAGCATTTACCTCGGGTGCAGATCTTTTTGCCATAATTACTTTGTTATGATTTTTCTAACGCTAGATAAAAGCATTGCTAAAATAGCAAGAGCAGCAAGGATGTAAAAGGCCGTTAAGCCTGTACTTACCCATCTAGATCCACTAGCAGATAATACATCTCCATCTCTTAGCGCTGTTTCAGTACCACTAGATACTCCGTAGGAAATTGCAATCACTAAAATAAAAGCTCCTAAAGATATAAGTGTTTTCTTCACATTGCCAGTAAACAGGGCTTTGACTGAAAATACTAAAACTGCTAGTATAGTAATACCAAGTATGATGTAAGACACATACATAAATGGCGCCAGAACACTGGTTTGCAAAGCAGCGTCTGCTTCTATCGCATCATCTCCGGCATTGAGTATTCTCACAAAGAGAATGGCCCCAATAACACCAAAAATGATTTTTATAATATTAAATACTTTGTTCATACTGATTATTTGTTTTTGTGTGCAACTAAGATATCGATAAGAGTAATCGAAGCGTCTTCCATATCATTTACAATACTATCAATTTTTGCGATGATGTAATTATAAAATATTTGAAGAATAATTGCTACAATCAAACCGAATACAGTAGTTAACAAGGCTACTTTAATACCACCTGCTACCAAAGAAGGTTGCATATCACCAGCTGCTTCAATTTTGTCGAAGGCTTGAATCATACCGATTACCGTACCCATGAAACCAAGCATTGGAGCAAGAGCGATAAATAAAGATACCCAAGATACATTCTTCTCTAGTTGCCCCATTTGAACTCCTCCATAAGCAACAACTGCTTTTTCTGATGCTTCTACACCTTCGTCCATTCTGTCAAGACCCTGGTAATAGATAGAGGCTACTGGTCCACTTGTATTTCTACAAACTTCCTTTGCAGCTTCTACACCACCACTCTTCATAGCGTCCTCAACTTCCTGAGCAAGCTTTTTTGAATTTGTAGTAGCTAGGTTTAAGTATATAATTCTTTCAAAAGCAATAGCTAATCCTAGAATTAAACAAAGAAGTACAATCCCCATAAATCCAGGACCACCTTCAATGAAACGGTTTTTTAATTCTTGGTGAAAACCTACACTTTCCTCAGCATCTGCATCGGAAGCTGCAGCATCATCTTGTACAAAATTTACAGCTGCTTCTGTGAAAACGTCAGAAGAGTTTGCCGCAGTTAAAGTTGTGTTACCAACTGCCATGATGGCTAAAATGGCTAAAATTGAAAATAATCTTTTCATTGTTGTCTGTCTTAGAATTAATAATTAGTGTTTAATGAATTTAGTGTGTTAGTGAAAAGCAGAGAGGAAGGGATTCGAACCCTCGGTTCCGATACAATCGGAACATACGCTTTCCAGGCGTACACCTTCGACCGCTCGGTCACCTCTCTATATATTAATGAACGTTAAGTAATACTTAGCAAATAAATAAAAAAAAATGCTTTTACAAGAAGAATTGCACGTTAATTTTTAATTCATTTCACCTCGCAACGAGGTTTCAAATATAGTTTTAAATACTTTCGGACCTAAATTTTTATCTAAAAGATACATCATTTTTCCTACAGCAGCTTCCGTTGTAAGGTCTCCTCCGCTGATGACCCCTAGTTTTTTTAATCGTTCACTAGTGGCATATTTCCCCATAAGCACCGCTCCGCCAACACATTGAGTTACATTGACCACTTGCACTCCTTTATCTATTACCTTTTTTAATAAATCCAGGAACCAAGAATCGGTTTTTGCATTTCCACTTCCAAAGGTCTCCATGATAATCCCTTCTAGATGTGGTGTGTTAAAAATATGCTCTATCGTCTGCTGATTAATCCCGGGGAATAATTTCAAGATCAAAATATTATCGTTCAAAGATTTATGCACGATCATCTTTTTTCTCATGTTGGGCTTCATCAATCGCTCATAGTCGATTTTTAAATTGACCCCTGACTCTGCTAAGGGCGGGAAATTTGCAGATTCAAAAGCCTCAAAGTGCTCTGCATTCACTTTGGTAGTTCTATTGGCTCTGTAAAGTTTGTATTCGAAGTACAAACCTACTTCTTTTATAACCGTCCTGCCCTGCTCTTTCAAGCCTGCCAATTGGATACTGGTAATGAGATTCTCTTTCGCATCGGTTCTTAAATCTCCAATTGGCAGTTGGGAACCCGTAAAGATGATAGGTTTTTTTAAGTTTTCAAACATAAATGAAATCGCAGAGGCAGAATAAGACATGGTATCGCTGCCGTGAAGCACCACAAAACCATCGTAATCTTCAAAATGCGCTTCGATTAAGTTGGCCAGCTTGATGTAATCTGTCGTATCCATATCTGAAGAATCCACAGGTTCTTCAAAACTAACCGTACTGATATCGTGCTCCAAAAGCTTTAACTCAGGAATATTGGATAACAACTCATCAAAATTAAAGGCGGTGAGCGCACCGGTTTCCGGGTTTTTAATCATCCCGATGGTACCTCCTGTATAGACTAGTAAAATTCTGGACATAAGATTCACTGTATTAAATTCCGAAGACGTCTTTAGAATTTTGTGTGGTTTGTGCTGCAATTTCTTCAAGACTGACTCCATATAACTCTGAAAGTTTTTCTGCGACTTTCACCACGTATAAACTTTCGTTGCGCTTTCCGCGATAGGGTTTGGGAGCAAGGTAGGGGGAATCGGTTTCCAAAACGATATGCTTTAGATCTATTTCGTTTAAAAACTGATCAATTTTTCCGTTTTTGAAGGTGGCTACACCTCCTATACCTAACTTCATATGATAGCTTATCGCCTGCTCGGCTTGTGATTGTGTTCCCGTAAAGCAGTGAAAGATACCGTATAAATCCTCTCCTTTTTCTTCTTCCAGAACGTCAAACACCTCATCAAAAGCTTCACGACAATGAATCACAATGGGTAAGTTGTACTTTTTTGCAAGTTGAATCTGATGCTTAAAAGCCTTACGCTGGGCTTCAAAAAAACTTTTGTCCCAGTATAAATCAATACCGATTTCGCCAACGGCGTAAAATTGACGCTTCGCCAGCTCCTCTTCGACGTGTTTTAATTCCTGATCTACCGTATCAGATACGGATGTAGGGTGGAGTCCCATCATTAAAAACATATGCTCTGGAAACTTATCCTCCAGACGGTACATGGCCTGGGTAGTTTCTGAGTCTATGGCCGGAATAAAAAAACGTTTTACATTATTCTCAAGAGCTCTTTCGATCATTGCTGTTCTATCATCCTCGAAGGCATCTGAATATAAATGAGTATGGGTATCTGTAAATATCATGGGGCAAATTTATTTAAAACGAAACTTTATATTTGCCGAAAATTCTATAAATGTCGTCCTTAAAATCATTTCTGAAAGAAAAAAAATACAAAGCTTTAAAAATGAATAGCACAGAGACTAATCATTTTGAGTGCAAAGTCCTCATTAATGGTGTGGAAGGTAGTTTTATCATAGATACTGGCGCTTCGAGTTCCTGTATCGATTTTACTTACGCCGAACATTTCAATTTGTTTTCTGAAGACAGCAACATCAAGGCGGCTGGTGCTGGCGCCACCAATATGCTCACCAAAGCCTCTACCAACAATAAAGTGAGTATTGGAAAATGGACCAAAAAGAAAGTGGATCTGATTTTATTTGACTTGTCGCACGTGAATAAAGCCCTAAGCGATCATGATGCTGAGTTAGTGCACGGCATCATTGGGGCAGATATTCTTAAAAAAGGCAAAGCAGTAATTGATTATAAAACGGATTACTTGTATTTGAAGTAGGTCGTAACATTTCTTAAAAGAAATATTTATAACTTTTCTAGGGAAAATGTTGATGTAAGAATTAATATCACCTCATAAATGACATATCCTATTCTTTTTTGCATTGACCAAAAAAGAACCAAAAAACTCTAGTCTTACTATAAAAATGTATTAAATCTTACGGAACCCACCGCCACAGATGAAAAATAACTCATCAAGCTAACGCCTGATTCAAACAGATTTTCATCTTTAAAGCTATTTCTGCTTCCTTGATTTTTATCATTTTTATAGGTAGGACATGTTTCTTGAAAAAGATAAATGGAACTTACATTATATTTTTCAAAGAAGCATTTAACCGATCATGATGCTGAATTGGTACATGGCATCATTGGGGCTGATATTCTTAAAAAAGGCAAAGCAGTAATTGATTATAAAACGGATTACTTGTATT
>CAZOAD010000023.1:16545-38073 GCA_964577705.1 uncultured Mesohalobacter sp. | reverse complement strand
GCGGGGACTGGACTCGAACCAGTGACCTTCGGGTTATGAGCCCGACGAGCTACCTGCTGCTCTACCCCGCGATATATGTTTGTAATCTGTGTTATAAATATCGGACTGCAAATATACACCGAATTATCAATTTTGCAAAAGAAAAGTTTAAATTATTGTTCGATATCTTCAGCACGAAATTCCTGGAGTTCTTCTGCTTCAAATCTAACAGTAATCTGAATTGGATTACAACAGACCTCACAATCCTCAACGTAAGTTTGCTGCCTTACTGAAGGGTCCAGCAACATGCTGATGTCTTCCCAGCAATAAGGGCACTGAAAGTAGTGTTCAAACATTTAAAAATCGACGTTTAAAAGTTGGCCTGTCAATTGAAGTAATTCTAACTCTGCTAACTTCGCATTGTATTTGGCCAGGTTTTTATTGGTTTGAGCATTGAGCAGATTTACTTGGGCTTGTCTAAGTTCTACAGATGTTATTTGACCTAACTTATATTGCTCATTAGAGCGTTCAAAATTATTCTTAGCTGTAAATATATTTTTCGTCTGCAGCTCTAAGACCTCCAGTCGGTTTTGATAACTTCCTCGCGCATTGGAAATATCACGTCTTACCTGTTGTTTGATTTGAGCTTTTACCAATTGCTGATTATCATAAAAGATTTTAGCATTTTTCATTCTGGTAATTCCGCTTCCCCCATCAAACAAGTTCCAGGTGAGGCTAACTCCACCAGAAACACCAGTCGTGGTACTAGAGGTTGCAAAGCTGGTGACCGGAAAATTACCTTCATTCCATCCATAAGATCCTGTTAACCCAATGGAAGGTAAAAAAATGGCCTTACTGGCTTTATAATCATAATCGCTAATCGCAATATTCTTTTCTGCCTGTAAAAGACGAACATTATTGGCATCGGATGTATTCACAAAATTTTCTAACTGAATTTGGTTGGTAAAGCTCACAATGGTATCGACCTCAAAATTCTGCTCTAGTTCTGAGTTGATGACCACATTCAAATCGCGTTTGGCGTTTTTCAAAAGCTGACGATTATTAATCAGATTGATACTATCGTTCACAATATCCACCTCAGCATTAAGGACATCCAATTTGTTGACTTGTCCATATTGAAAACTGTATTCTGCACGCTTCAACCGCTGTTTTGTATTCTCGTAAGTTTGCTTCAAGACCTGCTCGTTTTCTGTAAGTCGGGCAACTTCGTAATATACCGTGAATAGCTGCAACAAGGTGGTTTCTATAGTTTGCCGGGCTTCCAAAGAGGTCAAATCGTACTGTTCTTTTAAGCTTTTATAATTCCAATACCGGCCTAACCCGTCAAATAAGGTATAATTAAAATTTATGGAAGCATTATAACGCGTGGTCTCAGCCCCTATAATGGAGTTTTGCTCTCCGTCTCGAAAGGTTACGTCCTGATCATCCTTGGTATAATTCCCGCCTGCATTTCCAGTTAAGGAAGGAAGGTAACCAGAATTGAGAATACCTTGATTATTCTCGGCAATCTCTACCTGATTCTCAGCCAATTGAATGCCGAAGTTATTGGCAAGCATTTGGGTAATAGCTTCCTTCTTGGTTAGTATCTCCTGAGAATGAGATTCTTCAGAATTACATAAACATAGGATAAAAGTTAGTATGCTAATAAGTAATACTCTCATACAAATTATTTGTCTTGGTGTTGAATTGCTTTTTGAGAATTCGCTGCATCGCTATTTGCTTCATTGATCTCCTCTTGACGCTGCTGTTCTTCTTTTTGCTCCTTGATCGCTCTTTCTACAGATTCTTTATCTACATGTTCTCCTGTTGCCAGCCATTTGTATTTTGTTTTTAAAGTATTGGTTACCGATAGCAAAAGAGGCAAAAACAATAAAGTAAGAAAGGTTGCAATAAAAATTCCATAAGCGATAGATATTGCCATTGGCTTCAGAAATTGGGCCTGTCTGCTGCGTTCTAATAGTAAGGGCGCTATTCCTGCTATGGTAGTCAATGAGGTCAAAAATATAGCTCTAAATCTGGATTTACCGGCTTCAATCAGCGCCGTATCAAAAGACATCCCCTCTCGAAGATAGGAATTAAATTTACCGATGAGTACCAGTCCATCGTTCACCATAATCCCCACTAAAGCGATGATTCCTAACAGAGATAATATGTTGACCGGAAATCCGTGCAAATAATGTCCCCAGGCTACACCAATTATACTAAACGGGATAAGCAACATCAAGAGAAGAGGCTGACTATAGCTTCTGAAAGTAAAGGCAATTACTGCATAGATAAGGAAGAGTACCACAGGCATTACCTTTTTTGCCGAATCGGTAAGCTTATCGGCCTCACGATTTTGCCCTTCATAAGAAATGGATACACTTGGATATTTTGATAAAATAGCAGGTAATATGTTTTGATCAATATTAGCAATAGCATCGGTTGCGCTGGCATTGGGATCTTCCATATCTGCCTCTACCCTAATCTCACGAAGCCCGTCCAAATGGCTTATGGATTCGGTTCCTCTTTCAATCGAGTAACTTGCAATTTCACCGAAAGGAACGCGATCCCCCTCTGGAGTAACAATACGCATATCATCTAAGTCATTGATAGATTCGCGGTTTTTTCGATCATACCTAACCCATACTCTTATTTCATCCTGACCTCTTTGAAAACGCTGAGCCTGAAGTCCGAAAAAACCAGCTCTTACTTGACTCATCACCTCGCCTAAATTTAATCCTAGAGCATAAGCCTCATCTTTTAGGTTGACTGTAATTTCTTTAATTCCCGCAGGGTCGGTGTCTGTCACATCTTTAAGTGTAGAGTTATCTTCCAGAATGGCTTTCAACTCTTCTTTGGCTTGTTCCAGCTCATTCAAGTTATTCCCTAGGAGCGAAACCGATACGGGCTTGCCTCCAAAATTACCTCCAGAACCGAAAGTAAGACGTTCTACTCCATAGACTTCACCTACCTCTTCCCTGATGGCATTCGTAATCTCCGGAGACCCAAAGTCACGTTCTTCACCTGGCAATAGATTAACGCGGAGGGAGGCTTTGTTGTTTCCAGGACCTACCCGTCTCACAATATTTCTAACCACTTCTTTATCACCGGTTTGTCGGGCAGAAAAGTCTTCATTGATTCTCCAAGCGGCATCTTCTACCATCGAGATAATGCTATCTGTCGTTTTAGGGTTGGTCCCTTCAGGCATCAAAAGATCTATACTTACTCTATCACTGGCAATACTCGGGAACAAAGTCACTCTTACGACCCCTCCCATGATGGAGCCGATGGTCAAAATAAGCATGGTAGTGATGATTGCAAAACTGACAAAGCGGTTTTGAACTGTAAACCTCACTACAGGCTCGTAAAATCTATCTCTCAAAAAGGCCATTACCCTGTCGCCATAAACATTCATTCGCCTCATTTTCTTGAACAATAAAGCAATGCCTTTTACGTCTTTACCCTCCCCTTTTTTTTCTCTTACCAGAGCTTTAGAATGGGCGATGTGGGCTGGTAGAATGATTAAAGCTTCAATTAATGAAACCACCAGAGTCAAAATAACAACAGTACTCACCTCACCAAAAAACTGACCAATACGGCTATCTAGAAATAAAAAAGTAGAAAAAGCCAAGACGGTAGTTATAATCGCAGAGATAATAGGCGGAAGCACCTCCATAGTCCCATCTATTGCTGCTTGAACCGGCTTTTTACCCATTTCATAGTGCTGATAGATATTTTCGGAAATTACAATACCATCATCTACCAAAATTCCAATAACGATGATCATCCCAAAGAGAGATAACACGTTGATAGTGACTCCAAAGGCACTTGCAAAGATGAACATTCCTAAAAAGGAGATTGGTAAACCAAAGGCTACCCAAAAGGCTAAACGTGTATTCAGGAAAAAAGATAAAAACACCAACACTAAAAGAATCCCTACGGCCCCGTTCTCTATGAGTAATTGTGTCCGTTGACTTAAAGTAATACTACGGTCGTCTTCTACGATGATTTCTATCGTGTCATTCTTTTCATTAAACTCCTTCACGTAGTTCCTCACTTTTTCGGCAGCAGCCATAAGGTCTTCGTTATTGGTCGTCGAAATATTGACACTTACCGCTACTCTGCCGTTGATGTAGGAGGCATTTGGAGTTTCTGAAAATCGATCTCTAATGGTAGCTACATCTTCTAAAGTTACTTGAGTTCCATCAGGTTGAGATTTCACAATCAAGTTATTCAGTTCTTTACCGTAGTAAGATCTGTTATTTGCTCTGATCAAAAAATCTTCAACATCTGTTTTAATGCTTCCTCCTGTGGTTAAGATATTTGCTCTGGAGACAGCTTCCGCTACCTCAGCAAAAGTAAGGTTATAGGCTAACAGATCATTTTCGTCTACAGCGATTTCAATTTCTTCATCAGGATAACCGGAAATTTCAATTTGAGAAAGGCCATCCATAGCCCTCAGATCGTATTCCATCTGTCGAGCAATCTGCTTAAGCGTTGCCAAATCTACTCCTTCACCACTCACAAAATAATCGAAGGTCTCTCGAATATTCTCTTGTTTGGCTACCACGAGAGGCTCCATTCCTGTAGGAAAATTAGGGACGCGATCTACCGCATTTTTAACTTCGGTCAGCATCACATCAATATCTTCGTCAGTGTCAATTTCAACTGTAATGCTACCTCCATTTTCACGAGAGGTTGAAGTGACCCGCTCTACGCCAACCAAACCTTTAAGATTATCCTCAATTTTAAGGACAATTCCTTCTTCAATCTCTTCTGGAGCCGCCCCAGGATAAGTGACGTTTATGGTAATGATTTCAGACTCGATCAATGGAAAATAAGAGGACTGCAAACGCAGCATACCGACAACACCAAAAATGACAAATGCCAAAATCATGACATTAACCGCCACGTGATATTTTATAAAATAAGAGATAATTTTTCTCATTACTGATCGGTTTCTGTGGTCGGTTTAGAATCTTCTTTGGATCCTTCTGTTGCATTTTCATTTACGACTTGAACAAGCATACCATTATAAGCTCCAGGTACTTGCTTGGCTAACATAAGCTCACCATCTGGAACACCTTTGACCACAACCTGCTTATCTGAAAAATATACAGGCTGTACCTTTAGACTGCTCAAAATTGTATCTTTTACTACGAAAATTTCGTTATTATCATTCACTAGACTCCTATCTATGGTAATAGCATTCTCTTCTTTTTTTGCTTCAAGACTGGCTTTCAGATACATTCCCTCTTTTAAAGAAGCGTCTCTTACTTCTATAAAAACGCTTACAGTTTGAGTAGCCTGGTCGATACTTGCATTAATTCGGTTTACCATACCAGTGTAAGACTGTGTTTCCTTGTTGTTGGTTAAAGCAACTGATTCTCCTTCCTGCAAAAGGTCTGCATAGTCTTTAGCAATCGCAACTTGTAGCTCATAAACCTCAGGATCGATATATTCCCCTAGCATTTGTCCGCTTCTTATCAAAGTACCTTCTGTGACCAAGGCCTGAATCAAAACACCATCAAATGGAGCAGTTATTTTATATTTTACCAAACGCTCTTCAAGATTTTTAGCATCATAATAAGCGGTATTTATGCCTCTACCATTTATAAAAAACCGTTCTTTATCTGACTCAAATTTAGGGAGTGGAGGAACCGATTTTTCAATATCAAAGCCATTGAGATAATTCTGCCATTTAGGATAGACTTCCGGATAGTCTAGCCTTAAGTCTGGCATGATGGCTGTGATTTGATTGTATAAATTGCTCTTAGCAGATTGTACGGAAGCTCTGTATTCTAAGGCATCCATTTTGATCAGGGATTGTCCTTTTTTATAGGCTTGTCCAGCCCTGAAGGGCTTTGCACTATATTCAAAAACACCCTGTACCTCTGCATAAAGCTCAACTCTGTGTTTAGCCACTAAATTTCCGTTGGCAGGAATAAGGATTGGAACAGTAGAATTTTGAACTGTATCTACAAATACGGTTTTGATCGTTTTCCTAGATTCAGATTTAGGGACTTCTTTACTGTCGATGATTAGTTTGGCTCCAAAAATACCTCCAACCAGTAAAAGTACTCCTAAGATAGATAGTATAATTTTTCTCATAGTGATTTTAAGACTTTATAAAAGAATGAAGGTTAAACCCAAGTTTCAAATTTTATGAAAACTTAAAGATTTTCAATCTTTAGCTGGAGTTCTTCCCAGGACTTCATCAAGGTTTCCAATTTGCTTTTCTTGACATTGTAATTTTCAAAAAAGTTGTTCTTTTTAATAGTTTCTTCATAATTGAGTTCGAGTTGTAGATCAATTGCTTTGATTTCTTTTTCCAGTTTGGAGATTTCAGCTTCTACTCCACTCAATTTATTCTGAAGAGATTTTTGTTTCTTTTGAAACTCGTAATCGTTTTTATTGGAAGACTCCGCCTTTGCTATCTTCTGTTTTTTATCTTTTTTCTCGACTTCCCTCATCGATTCCAGAGCTCTGTACTTGAGATAATCGTTGATATCTCCCAGAAATTCTTTTACTGTATTATTTCTGAATTCGTACACAGAATCCGCCAGCCCCTGTAAGAAATCTCTATCGTGAGAAACTAAAATCAAAGTGCCTTCAAAATTGTTGAGTGCTGATTTTAAAACGTTTTTGGACTGAATATCCAAGTGGTTGGTAGGCTCATCCATGATCAGCACATTAAATGGGGACAAGGACATTTTAGCCAGAGCCAGTCGGTTTCTCTCGCCCCCGGAAAGTACTTTTACATACTTGGTCACATCATCCCCTCTAAATAAAAATGAACCCAGAATATCTCTAACCCGACTTCTGTTACTTTCATTAGCAGCATCGATCATGGTATCTAGCACTGTTTTATTGCCATCAAGATATTCTGCCTGGTTCTGAGCAAAATAACCGATTTCTACATTGTGCCCGAGTTTGATGTGTCCGTCATGTTCCAGTTCGCCAACGATAATTTTAGCTAAAGTGGATTTACCTTGTCCGTTTTGACCTACAAATGCTATTTTAGAATTTCTCTCTATCAAAAAATCTACACCTTTAAAGACGGTATCCTTACCAAAAGACTTGGATAAATCTTCGGCTTCGATCACCACTTTACCAGGATTTTTTGAACTGGTGAATTTGACATTCATCACTTGATTGTCTTCTTCATCCACTTCAATCACTTCAGTCTTCTCCAATTTTTTTATGAGCGATTGCGCCATGGAAGCTTTATTGGCTTTGGCCCTAAACTTACTGATGAGCTTTTCAGTCTGCTCGATTTCTTTCTGCTGATTCTTCTGAGCAGCAAGCTGTTGTTCACGTAATTCTTGTCTTAAAACTTTGAATTTTGAATACGGCTTGTTATAATCATAAATTTGACCTAAAGACAATTCGATGGTCCTGTTAGTCACATTATCCAGGAACATTTTATCGTGAGAAACAATGACGACACAACCTGCAAAATTTTGAAGAAATCCTTCCAGCCAAAGTATACTTTCAATATCCAAATGGTTGGTAGGCTCATCCAGAAGCAAGATGTCATTGCTTTGCAGTAATAATTTCGCTAACTCAATACGCATACGCCATCCTCCCGAAAAGGTATCTGTTTGCTTATCAAAATCAGAGGTTGTAAACCCAAGACCTTTTAGAACCTTTTCGGTATCGCCCTGGTAGTTGTAACCGCCAAGAATTTCATATTGTTGTTGATAATCGTTAAGATCTATCATCAATTGATTATATCCTTCACTTTCGTAGTCGGTACGTTCCACCAACTGCTGATTGATGTAATCCAGTTTAGATTCTATCGTTTTAATAGCTTCAAAAGCCTGGTAGGCTTCTTCCAAAACCGTTCTTCCTTCTTCAAAATCGATATCCTGCTTCAGAAAACCAATATTTATCTCCTTATCTTTAGCAATTTGACCCTGATCTAAAGGCATTTCACCAGAAATAATCTTGAGCATAGTCGATTTTCCAGCTCCGTTTTTCCCGATGAGACCCACTCTATTTCCCGCACTCAGCTTGAAACTGATTTCCTTAAAAAGGTACTCTCCACCAAAAGAAATAGAAAGGTTGTGAATGTGTAGCATATGTTACCTATAATTTTTGCAAATATTGGTATTTTTGCCATGCAAAGCTAAATTTTATTCAAAATGCTGAAAGGGTCCAAATTATATAGTGTTTTTACAGGAAAATGTCCTGTGTGCCATGAAGGAAAAATGTATGAAGAACCCAATCCCTATAAGTTGAGTAAAATTTATGATATGCATGAAAGATGCTCAGTGTGCAACACTAAATATAAAATTGAACCTTCCTTTTTCTATGGAGCAATGTACATAAGTTATGGAATTGGTGTTGCTTTTGCCGTGGCCGCCTTTATAACCTCTTACTTCTTCATCGGACTAAATGTCGTCCCTTCGTTTATTTCAATTATTGTAGTCCTGGTTTTACTTGGCCCAATAATCATGAGGCTGGCTAGAAACATTTGGATCAATATGTTTTTATCATACGATGAGAATGCTAAGCGTAAAACTTCAAAAACCGAGAAAGATTAATTTCCGAATCAATTTCTGTTCCTTCAAAAATAAAGTTAACCAACTTTTCAGATAGGTAAGGCGCTGCCATCACCCCACGACTTCCAAAACCGTTGAGGATAAACAACTTATCATGTTCTGGATGCTGGCCCACAATAGGTTTGCGGTCTCTTACAGTAGGCCTCACTCCAGCTACCTGGTCTATAATCTCAAAATCGCAGTTTATCATTTCTGATAGTTTATGTTCTAAATCTATTCGTGCCTCTTGCGTTGGATTATCATTAAGGTTTTCTCTAGAGTAGGTTGCCCCATATTTATAAAGGTTATTTCCCAGAGGAATAATAAAATTTCTGGATTTAAGAATGGTTGTGTTGGCCTTCAAATCATCTGATTTAAATATTAAGTACTCTCCTTTATTACCATAAATAGGAAGCCAGCTAAAAAAGGGATTATCTACCACTCCATAACCTTCACAAAAAATAACGGATCGGTATTCTCTACGATTATAAATGACTTTTTCTTCACTGAATTGAATACCGTCATGATTAAAAGTTTCATATAAAAATTGTGAGGATTCAGAGTACCTTACTTTCTCCTTTTCAAGAAGAGCCTTGAGATGAAGCAAGTGAGACTGTAAAACTTCACCAGCTTTAAATTTACTGTGAACCGAAGCCTCTAAGTTTTGAATTTTAGGATTCAAATAAGATTCAAGCTGAGGTTGATCTGAGGCAACAAACCAATTGTTTTGATCTTCAACAGATGAAAATAATTTGTATACAGGAAGCGACATAAAGGGCGTTGAACTCGTATTAAACTGACTATAGAAACTTATCGCCTTAGGCATGAGTTCTTCAGCATTCCAGGCAAGGTTATATCGTTTTAAAGCTAACGGGTTCAATACCCCACCAGCAACTTTAGACGATTGCTGGCTATCATCTGAAATGATATCAAAGGTTTTTGACTTTAATTCAAGCTGCCTAGCAACCGTTAAACCCGCTATACCAAAACCTACTATCAAAACATCTTTCATAAAAAAAGCCCTTACATATTGCAAGGGCTAATTTATGATTTATAAATTGAGCAGGAATTAGTAATTCCACATATCTAACTCAAAATTTCTAATTTCTTCTTTGATTCGGTTAGATTCAAGAAGCTGTAACAAAGCATTGTCTTGAATGTACTCAGCCACTTCTCTATCTTCATATACATTTTGTGTTTTAAATATCACAGCATCGAAACGTCTGGAGTTTAAAAGGTGATCAAAACTGAATGGCATTGAACTGTTCTCATTATTTAACACTTTAGCTTTGTGCAAGGCGTGTCTTGCGTCTGGAAACCATACCCAAAAATAAGGAACGATTTGAGGATCTCCGGAAAAGCTCTGGTTTTGGCTCTGGATGTCATATCCAGCAGGGGCAATTCCAAGCAATCTATACCTCATCTCACCTTGCAGCTTATCAAAATACCACATGCCTTTTATGTGATATTCTAAGATATCTCTACTGGTGATTTCAGTTGGAATAAGATAAGGCTCCATTTGAACAACTAATTCTTGAGGGTATAAGTCAGGATATTCTGAAAGTTTTCCAGCTAACGAACGGTTAATGAATGTCTGAACATTTTCTGTACCCGTAACACCGTACTGTCCTAAAATATCTAAAGCAACATCTGGAAGGAAAACAGATTTGGTAGATCCCAATATGTCTTCGTAAGTCTTCTTTTTATTGAAGTAGCTAGTTGCATAGACTTCATTAATCGCATCTAATGCCGTTGAATCTTTAGCTCCCTTTTCTATACCATCCAAAAGAACTTTATACAAAGATCTTCTATTTGAAGAAAAAGCATCGTCCTGTGTTGGATATAGAAGTGGGAAATTCACTTTTTGTTTTAAATCTATCTTTTCCCAAACTACTTTGGACCATAAGATATCTCTATCGCCGATGTAACCATATTCCAGGGGCTTATCATCATCAGAGATTTTTTGGTCTTCCGTCAAGACACCCACCTGTGAAGGTTTAGAGGCGTTTAATATGTTCGATTGCGCCAGAGCTATACTACTGCTCATGACAAAAATAGAACACACAAAGACTTTTAAATTAGAATACATCATCATCTTATTTAATTAGTTATTTGAACCAATACTGCTGGCATGTTTTTAACGTTTACACCAGGAACGTCGGCTTTAATATCAAAAATTTGGACTATATCTCCAGCTCTTGCTAAGTCAAGAAGACCTTGAGCTTTTTGATCTAATCTACTTCCATTCACAACCACTGATGGCTGTCCAGGAATACTCAGGGTAAAACGTTTCACCACAGGAGTAATATCAAAATCAAAGTTTTCAAAAGTAGCTCCAATAGGTGAGACTTTTAAGGCGTTTTTAGGCATTTGAATAGCACCACCTTCCTGGACCTGACCTCTTACAGTAGGAGTTGGTCTTGGTAAACTTTTGATTCTAAAGGTTGCCGAAGAAGGAAATTTCTTCCCGTCTATCTCACCAACCACACTTATTTTAACTTCTGTACCTGTTTGTGGAACCATTACATACTGTGATCCTTGAATCCGTCTTAAACCGGGTGCACTTGCATTCACTTTGTTACCAGCTACTCCAGGCATAGAAACGGTAATTGGGTTTTCAATCCCTCTATATACCACATTCATTTTATCTGCAGATACAATGGCTTGGTTTGGTTTTGGAATAACTTGGTATTTTTGGGAAACAGGAACTTCAGTATCTTCACCGTCTTGGGTAAATACAAGGTTTCCTTCTATTATATGTTCTCCTACATTTCCAGCAGAGACTTTAAGTTGAACTTTTCCTCCTTTCAAATCAAAATCTTTCCCTTCAGTTAATTTTCTGCCGTCTAAAGTCAGATTAACTTTATTTGGTTTAGTAGATTCATCTGTTCTTCCAAGTACAACAGATCCATTAAACATCTCGTCTGAATAAAATGCAGATTTTGGCACTTCTAGTAAAGTCGAGTAATTTGAGGTATTTACCTCAGCAATAGACGCTAACTCTCCAGCTAACATTAGAGATAAAAGCTCACTTTCATAAACTTTGATATCGTTTTGCAAAGCAGAAACTTTTGTGATAGATGAAACTAAAGGATAACCAACAAAATGATATTCAATGTACTTTTTCTTGACGTTCTCACCATCTACAATATCTTCTCCATTAAACTTTCTGGCAATAGCACTTTCAATTTGCTGATACTTAGGATTATCTCCAAGCAATTGCAACATGCCATCGTGGTAAGTTTTCATTTGATTCATAAACTCCTGTCCAGCTTTAGTCAAATTACCACTGGATATCATTTTTTCATCCAGATAACTGGTTTTATCCATACTTTCATAGTCCTTAGGATCATCTACAGTCCCTTGAAGTTCTGCTTTTAATGATCCAAGATATTGAAAGTATGAATCTGTAAGTGAAGCTACCGACGTTGCTAAATTTTTAGCTTCTGCGAACTGCTCGGGAGATTCTTGAGCTTTTTGTTCTAATCCAGCAACTGCTGCATTATTTTTTTCAACAAAGCTTTGGTTTGCTTCTGTCAGAGACTCGTTGATTAAACCAAATGCGGTCAATACTTCTTTAGACATATTCAAAGCCATCATAGCAATGAATACCAAGTACATCAGGTTAATCATCTTTTGTCTTGGGGTTTGTTTTCCTCCAGCCATAGTTTTTTCTTTAAATTTTAAAAATTAAGCCTTTGGTCGCATAGCAGTTAACATTCCGCCGTAAACTCCATTTAGAGAATTTAAATTGGCGGTTAAGGATTCCATTTGTTCCTTTAGTCTACTAGCATTATCGGCAACGGCCTGGTTGGCTTCCGCTTGTTTGGATGCTGATTCTACCTGTACTTTATATAAATTATTTAAAGATTCCATATGCGTAGCGGCAAGGGTTAGCTCTTCACTATATTTACGCTGAGATTCCATGGAGTCGGTCGTAGGTTGAATATTACGAGCTGCTCCTTCAAAATTTTTGATGCTTTCTCCAAGACTTTCCATCAATTTAGAATCTATTTTTGCTTCTTTCAGCATTTCATCTAATTTCTTAGAAAGTAAACCCTGCTCGTCTTCTTCAGTAGGTTTGTTTGATTTTCCTTTTGCAGGAGCATTTTCTTGAGCTAATTCTGGATATACTTTAGACCAGTCTAGTTCATTATCCACAGGTTCGAATGCAGAGATCGCAAATACAATTGCTTCTACAACTAATCCTACGATAAGCATTGTATTACCAAATGGCCAGTGCATAATTTTAAATAATGCTCCTAAGATTACTACAGCCGCTCCAAGACCGTAAACCATATTCATTGCTTTTTTACTTGATTTTGAGTTTGCCATGATTATAAATTTGATTGTTTAGTTTTAATTTTTATTTTAAGTCGAGTGAATTCCCTAAGAAATCTTGTACAGTCCTAAAACCGACATAACTTCTAGCAGAATCTGAGTATTCGTAGTCTCTAGTACTAACTTGCAGGTAATAACTTACATCTTTCCAGGAACCGCCTCTTACCACTTTCCTCTTGTTCACACCATTGTTTACGTTTGGACTCATGGAAGACATATATTCATAAGAAGCCGGATCGTAAGAAGTGTTTACCCATTCAGCAACATTTCCAGACATATTATACAACCCGAAATCATTCGGCTCATAAGCATCAGCTTCAACAGTATATAGGGCTTCATCAGCTGCATAATCTCCTCTAAAAGGTTTAAAGTTTGCTAGGAAACAGGCTCTGTCGTCTTTGGCGTAAGGCCCACCCCAAGGATAAGTCCCGCCTTCGATTCCTCCTCTTGCAGCATATTCCCATTCAGCCTCAGAAGGTAGTCTAAAGAAATTGACGTTAGCTTCGTTTTTCTCCTTTCTAAAGTCATTTAGATATTTAGTTCTCCAGTTTGCAAATGCTTTGGCTTGTCCCCAAGTCACTCCAACTACAGGATAGTTGTCGTAAGCTGTGTGTGAGAAGTAATCATTATGCATAGGCTCATTGTAAGAATAACTAAAGTCTTTGATCCAAACCGTAGTGTCTGGATAAACCATCACTTCTTCTTCGGTAATAAAACTAATACGATCGCCTTTTTTTCTTGCAGCAGCATCGATGTCCATGGTTTTATAACTGTATTTGAATTGAGTAACGTCTAGCATTCGACGACCATTATAAGACTGGTCATTGGATAGGTAAAACTCATCCATAACGTAAACATAATCTTCGTCTGGATATTCAGCAGGATCCCATATAATTTCCGGATTCCAATTCAAAGCTTGATTGAGAGGATCATAGTGCTTGGAAAACTCTTCAAATGGTGATAATTCATTGCCATCATCTCCTTTGTTTGCATTTTTGAAAGCAAATCTTTGGATTCCCTCATCTCCGCCATCACCACCAGAAAGCTCTGCTGCTTCAGCCAATTTTTGTCTGATAACTGAATCTCTCACCCTCACTACGAATTGTCTATATTCAGAATTAGTGATTTCAGTTTCGTCCATATAAAAGGAAGGAACCGTAACTGTTTTGGGAGGAGCATTTTGAACACCCGCAAGATCGTCATCAGATTTCCCCATAATAAAGGAGCCACCTTTTACTAAAACCATACCGTAGGGTTTTTCAGGATACCATTTCTTTCCTTCCACTCCTACAAGCTGGCCCTTATCGCTTTTACCACAACTCATCACCAAAAAAGCGAGCAGTGCGATATAAAAACCTTTGGAAGATGTTAAATAAAGTTTCATAATTAAGTGATTAAATTCAAGTCTTGTGTACAAATAAACAATTTTTTTCTTAACAATAATTAAAATAATTTCAAATTAGAGGCTGTTTTTATATTTTGCCTTATACCATCGATCTGGAATAATCGATGACGTGGCATCAACGTAATCCTTCTTATCACATGCTAATAACGAAGGTTTATGAGCATTATTATTTTCATTTGGAATTTTGATCCACCATCTTTGTGAAATTTCACTCTTAAAAAAAACTAAAACTTCATCTTCAATAGGAACGCTATATTTAGTAAATTTTGAACTTTGTTCATTAACCTTTTCATTTAACCGAAGGCTGAACCCTTCCATAAAATACCAAAGCATCTGAGAAACCAACTGAGTAAAGCCTTCTGTGGCCTTCATAGCTTGCAACTCATAAATCCCAAACGAACTCAATTTATCACTCATTCCTGCGTACCTTGATAACTTACATAAATCAAATGTACTGAATCCGTTAATATTTTTATGACTTGAATCCGCAATTTCTGAAGATTTAACACAATAAATATCAATACTAAATAAATCTGTGTCTCTCAAAATCGGCTCAGCCCTAGTAAAATCTTGCTTCAGCTCACCTAGTCTTACGGCCTCAAAAAAAAGCTTATCCATTAAATCAATCTCTTCCTGAGGCGATAAATAGGTCTGATAGCCAAGATTACAGTAATTAAATAGGTTATAAGGCTCGTCGATAATCATTTTTCCAACATAAGATTGACCGTCCATAGGTAAATCTGAGTTTCCCAGATCAAACTTATGATCTGCAGTTGACAAATTTACCATATACTTAATCCCGTCGTAAGCTCTGTATTGATAAAAGGTCAAATCCTGACTGCCTCCCAAAATCATGGGAGTAATTGATTTTCGATAAAGCTGAGATATTACAGTTCTAAACACATATGCTGTGTCAGAAAACTCCTCTCCCATCGCAACATCACCCAAATCCAAAATTTTCAGCTTCCAATTTCCTACATTCATATGGTATAACTCAGTCCTTATTTCATCATAGAAGAAATCGGATTTTTCTTTATAAATGCTATGACGTGAATCTCTTACACAAATAACTGCAAGGTCAACACCATCAAAATCTATATCATCCTCACCATCATAAAAACTTACGAAATTTGATAAGGTTTGGTTTGAAAAAGATTGAATAGTTTCCTGCAATTCAGGTTTTACAGGTTCTAGAAATTCGAATGCCATCAATAAAAATTAGAATTATTTAGATGATTTAGATTTGTTAGCAGTTGACTTTTTTGGTGTGCTTTTCTTAGTTTTTGTAGCAGTTTTCTTTTTAGCCGTCGTTTTTTTGGTCTTTGCTGCCGTTTTCTTTTTAGCAGGCTTTTTCTTTTTGGTATTTTTTTCCAAAATAGCTTCCGCCTCATCCAAAGCCATCCCTTCAGCATCTGTCGTTTTAGGAAGTTCTACTTTCGTTTTTCCTTTTGATAATTTGAAGCGGCCCCATCTCGCTTTTTCAAGTTTGATGCCTTGCTCCTCCCAGTGGTGGATCAATTTGTCTTTTTCCTTCTGAATTTTATCCTCGATCAGCTCTACAATATCATCTTCAGTTAAGTTATCGAAATCGTATTTCTTGTTCACGTTGATAAACATTCCATCCCACTTCAAATAGGGACCAAAACGACCTACCCCTTTTTGAACTCCTTTGTCCTTGTAATAATAAATAGGTTCTTCGGCTTTTTCTTTGGCCTTAATCAATTCTATTGCCCGGTCATAAGAAACATCTAACGGGTCTTCCCCAGCATCTAAGGACACAAACTTTTTACCGAAACGGACGTAAGGTCCAAAGCGACCAATATTTGTTTCTACCTCTTCGCCTTTATACTCCCCTAGTTGCTTTGGAAGCTTGAAAAGATCCATCGCTTCTTCATAGGTTACAGAGTTGAGCGTTTGACTTGGCTTTAAACTTGCAAATCTTGGTTTCTCATCGTCTTCTACAGAGCCTATCTGAACCATAGGCCCAAACTTCCCTAATCTAGCGCTTACAGGCTTACCCGTTTCTGGATCTTTACCTAACACTCTCTCACCAACTTCCCTATCGGCATTTGCAGCAACATCCAGTACATTGGGATGAAAGTGAATGTAAAAATCTTTCATCACCTTGGTCCATTTGGCGTTGCCTTCAGCAACCTCATCAAAATCTTGTTCCAGTTTTGCAGTAAAATTGTAATCCAAAATCCCTTGAAAGTGTTTGACTAAAAAATCATTCACAACCATCCCCACATCGGTAGGAACAAGTTTTCCTTTGTCGCTCCCTACTTTTTCTGAAAGCGTTTCGGTTTTGATATCATTATTTCTGAATGTATACTGAACGTAGTTTCGTTCAGTTCCATCCACATTCCCTTTTTCAATGTACTTTCTATTCTGAATCGTAGAAATCGTAGGGGCATATGTAGATGGTCTTCCTATCCCCAGTTCTTCGAGTTTCTTTACTAAAGAAGCCTCTGTATAACGCGAAGGAGGCCTGGTGTAGCGTTCTGTAGCTTGAATAAATTGATTTATAAGAGACTCTCCAATTTTCATTGCTGGAAGCAGTCCGCTTTGCTCTTCATCTTCCTCATCTTTTCCTTCAAGATATACTTTTAGGAATCCATCAAATTTCACGACCTCTCCATTGGCTGAGAATTCACGTTCGTCCTTATCTGAAGAAATTCTTACGTTGGTTCTCTCCAAAGCTGCATCGCTCATCTGTGAAGCAATTCCACGTTTCCAAATCAACTCATATAATCTCTGTTGGTCGCGCTCAGCATCAATTTGGTGTACTGCAAAATTGGTGGGTCTTATCGCCTCGTGAGCTTCCTGGGCTCCTTTAGATTTTCCTTTGTAATTTCGGGCTTTATGGTACTTGTCTCCGTAGGCACTTTTTATTTCATCTTCAGCACTTTGCTTAGCCTGTTTGGATAAATTGACACTATCTGTTCTCATGTAAGTAATATGACCAGCTTCGTATAGGCGCTGAGCCATATTCATGGTTTTACTTACAGAAAAATAGAGCTTTCTGGCCGCTTCCTGTTGTAAAGTAGACGTTGTAAAAGGGGGTGCTGGTGATTTTTTAGCTGGCTTTTGGGTAAGGTCGCTAACTTCAAAACTTGCATTTTTTTGAGCTTCAAGGAAGTCTTCTGCCTCTTTTTGAGAACTTAAGTTTTTAGGAAGCTTAGCTTTAAAGCTTGACCCTTTTTCAGTTTTAAATTCAGCGTCAACCCGATAAAATACTTCAGGATTGAAGTCTATTATTTCTCGTTCACGCTCCACAATCAATCTTACAGATACCGATTGAACCCTTCCGGCAGACAAGCCTCCTTTCACTTTTCTCCATAATATAGGAGAGAGTTCATAACCCACTAGACGGTCTAAAACTCGTCTTGCCTTTTGAGCATTAACCAGGTTATAATCAATTTCTCTTGGGCTTTTTATAGCATTTTTGATGGCAGATTCTGTAATTTCAGAAAATACAATACGTCTTGTCTTTGCTTGATCCAGTTTGAGTTCGTCTGCCAGATGCCAGGCAATAGCTTCTCCTTCTCTATCCTCATCACTGGCTAGCCAAACAAGCTCTGAATCCTTTGCCATTTTGGTTAGCTTCCTGACTACATCTTTCTTGTCGGCGTTGACGACATACTTTGGTTTGAAATCATTATCGACATCTACTCCAAGCTCTTTTGAAGGTAAATCGGCAATGTGACCAAAACTGGAAGTCACCTTATAATCTTTACCTAAAAATTTTTCTATAGTCTTAGCTTTGGCAGGAGACTCAACAATTACTAGATTTTTTGCCATTGGATATTATTTATATTGCAAAAGTATACGATTTTTTGGATTTGAATTTAAGAACGCCTCTAAAGTAAGCTTCAAACCCTTTCTCCCAACACTATTTCCAACACAAATGAATTTTAAATTGACTAAAATGACAGTTTGTCAGTAAATTCATATCGTGTATCTTTGCCAAAATTTACAGCTTTACATGGAGAAGATTATTGACGAAACTCTGCAAGGACAAACCCTGGTTAAAGAAGAGAACAGAAGCAATTCAAAAAAACTTTATATCGAAAGTTATGGCTGTGCTATGAACTTTAGCGACAGCGAAATTGTAGCCTCCATTCTTGACAAACAGGGTTATAATACCACTAAAGAGCTAGCCGAAGCAGATCTTGTGCTGGTGAACACCTGCTCAATTAGAGACAAAGCCGAGCAAACCGTAAGAAAGCGACTCGAAAAATTCAATGCCATCAAAAAAGACAATCCTTCTATGAAAGTAGGAGTTTTGGGATGCATGGCCGAGCGACTCAAACATAAATTTTTAGAAGAAGAAAAAATTGTAGATCTGGTTGTGGGACCAGATGCTTATAAAGATTTACCCAATCTGTTAGATGAAGTTGAAAACGGCAGAGATGCTATCAATGTGATCCTTTCTAAAGAAGAAACTTACGGCGATATTTCGCCCGTAAGACTACAAAGCAATGGTGTTTCAGCTTTTGTGTCTATTACCAGAGGTTGCGACAACATGTGTACATTTTGCGTGGTTCCCTTTACCAGAGGAAGAGAGCGCAGCCGTGACCCAAAAAGTATTTTGGACGAAGTGAATGATCTATGGGCTAGAGGGTTTAAAGAAATTACATTGCTAGGACAAAACGTCGATAGCTATTTGTGGTACGGTGGTGGCTTAAAAAAAGACTTTAAAAATGCTACTGAAATGCAAAAAGCTACCGCTGTAAATTTTGCTGATTTACTGAATATGGTTGCCAAAGCTCAACCGGGAATGCGCATTCGCTTCTCTACTTCCAACCCGCAAGATATGACGATAGATGTGATTGAAGTTATGGCAAAACATTACAACATCTGTGATTACATTCACTTACCAGTACAAAGTGGGAGCGATAGAATTTTGAAAAAAATGAACCGTCTACATACTAGAGAAGAATATTTTAAACTGATCGATACTATAAGATCTATTATTCCAGATTGTGGGATTTCCCAAGATATGATTACTGGATTTCCTTCAGAAACTGAAGAAGATCACCAGGATACTTTATCATTGATGAAGTACGTTAAGTATGATTTTGGGTACATGTTTGCCTATTCTGAACGACCAGGAACTTTGGGAGCAAAAAAATTTGAAGACGATATCCCTGAGTCTGTCAAAAAGAGAAGGCTACAGGAAGTTATAGATCTTCAGCAGGAGCATTCCAGATACAGGACAGAACAGCATCTTGGAAAGACGGAAGAAGTGCTGATTGAAAAAGAGTCCAAAAAATCCAGCCTGCAGTGGAGTGGTCGAAATACTCAAAATACAACGGTTGTTTTCCCAAAGGAAAATTATAAGGTTGGCGATTATGTATTGGTAAAGATGAAGGATTGTACAAGTGCCACTTTAATTGGTGAAGCGGTAGGTTATGGACCCATGCAGTCGATTAAAGACTAAATTAAATTCAGAATATGGAATCACCACAAGCTGTCAAGCAGCGATTTGAAATTATAGGGAATGATCCCAGCCTCAACAGAGCTATCGAAAAATCGATTCGGGTGGCTCCAACAGATATTTCAGTTTTGGTGACTGGAGAAAGCGGAGTAGGTAAAGAAAGTTTACCTAAAATTATTCACGCTTTATCACACAGAAAACACGCTAAGTATATCGCTGTAAACTGCGGGGCCATCCCCGAAGGAACGATAGACTCTGAATTGTTTGGTCACGAAAAAGGGGCCTTTACTGGCGCCAATCAAGCCAGAGACGGGTACTTTAAAGAAGCTGACGGAGGTACCATTTTCCTGGATGAAGTTGGTGAATTGCCCTTAACAACTCAAGTAAGACTCCTCAGGGTTTTAGAAACAGGTGAATTTATTAAAGTAGGTTCATCCAAGGTTCAAAAGTCCAACGTGAGGATTGTAGCGGCGACCAATGTCAACATGATCGAAGCCATCAAAGAAAATAAATTCAGGGAAGATTTATACTACAGGTTGAACACAGTAGAAATCCATTTATCCCCTTTACGGGAAAGACGTTCAGACATACATTTACTATTTCGGAAATTTGCCTCAGATTTTGCTTTGAAGTACAAGATGCCAACGATAAGGTTAACCGAAAAAGCTGTGAAAGCCTTGGAAAATTGTAGCTGGCCAGGTAACATCAGACAACTTAAAAATGTTACTGAGCAGATTTCAGTTTTAGAAACCGAAAGGGAAGTCGATGAAGCCATCTTATCGCATTATTTGCCAAGAAACAGTTCCAATTTACCTTCGGTTATTTCAGAACAAAAAAGCAGTAAGAGCGATTTCAGCAACGAAAGAGAAATTCTTTACAAAGTGCTTTTTGATATGAAAAATGATCTTAATGATCTTAAGAAATTGACCATGGAATTGATGGAAAATGGAAATGATGAAAGCTTTAAAGAAGAAAACATAAACCTGATTAAGAAAGTCTACGGAGATTCTTCGGAAAAAGAATTTTCTGACGAATCTCATGAGGAGCAGCTAGAAATCTTACAGCTTCCCAACCAGAAAAAGAACAGGGAGTCTGATACTAAAATTGAAGATCCTTACGACTATGCTGAAGAAATTGAGGAAGAAGAAACCTTATCTCTTCAAGATAAAGAAGTAGAGCTTATCAAAAAATCACTAAATCGCCATCAGGGAAAAAGAAAGCCTGCTGCAGATGAACTGGGCATAAGCGAGCGAACATTGTATAGAAAAATTAAGCAATACGATTTATAATGAAGATAAAAAATTTGATTGCTTTAGTCCTAGTATTGAGCCTGCAGTCCTGCAAGTACTATTCCTTTACAGGGGCCGATACTGGAAATGCAGAAACCTTTCAGGTAAATTTCTTTCAAAATACAGCCCAGCTGGTAGAGCCTGGAATCGATAGAGACTTCACTTTGCAGCTCCAGGATTTAATTCTGAATCAAACCAAGTTAAGTTTAACCAACCAAAATGGAGATTTGATTTATGAAGGAGAAATTACAAGGTATTACGTAGCGCCAATGACGGCAACAGCAGATAGCAGAGCTGCTCAAAACAGATTAACTATAGATGTAAATGTAAGGTTTTATAACACCCTGGATCCAGAAAAAGACTTTGAACAAAGGTTCTCTTTCTATTTTGATTTCCCAGGTAATGCTCAATTGACAGGAGCACAAAAAGAAGAAGCTATAGATGAGATTTTTACTAGAATCACACAAGATGTTTTTAATGCGTCACTAACCAACTGGTAATGGAAAAGGATACTTTGCTTGATCT
>CAZOAD010000023.1:0-16445 GCA_964577705.1 uncultured Mesohalobacter sp. | reverse complement strand
ACATCGCTAATAGAATTGATTTACTGATAGAGAAAGAAAAAGAATCCAATCTGTTTGAAATCAATGAAGAGGTGGTTAATCAAATCAACGATCCCGAACTTTTTGTTGAAAAAGAAACCTATGAAGGTGAAAATACTACTGGTAGACCTTTAGAGTTTAATGCTTCTGAGACCCACTCCTTTAAAGAATGGCTGAAATTGACTCAAATTCAACCCTTGGAAGACAAAAAGGAAGCTAAAGAAGCATTTGTAGAGAACCCCCAATTTCAGGTGATTGATGAATTCATAAGAAACAATCCAAAAATTGAACCTACCAAATCTTATGAAACTTCAGAAAAAATTAGAGCAAGACATGAGCCTTCATCCAGCCTTATGACAGAGACTTTAGCCAGGGTTTACATGGAGCAGAAACGCTACGATAAGGCCATACAAGCATTTAAGATATTAATTTTGAATAATCCCGAAAAAAGTACTTTCTTTGCAGACCAAATTCAAGAAATAGAAAGACTTAAAGAAAATAAATAATAATGAGTACATTTTCCATATTTTTAATCCTTATCGTCATTGTAGCCTTTTTGCTAATCGTTGTTATCATGGTACAAAACCCTAAAGGGGGTGGCTTATCTTCTTCTTTTGGTGGGGGCGGCTCACAACAGGTTGGTGGTGTAAAACAAACATCCGACTTTTTAGATAAAAGTACCTGGGCACTGGCGACACTCCTACTGATATTGATTTTATTATCCAATGTGACAATTATTAGCAACAGGACAGGACAGGATTCAAAATTACTTGATGAAAATCAAGCACCTGTAGAAAACACACAAACTAACGATTTACCTCCTGTAAGTCAGGAATAGTAAGTTTTACAAACCTAAATTAAATGCCAGCTTATGACAAGCTGGCATTTTTTTTTGCTTAATGACAGTAGTTTTCTATTGGCACACTTTTAGTCTATAATATTGAAAATTAAACCTAAAAACTTATTTATAATGGCAGTAAACATTAAACCATTGGCAGATAGAGTGCTTATAGAGCCTCAAGCCGCAGAAACTAAAACAGCTTCTGGAATTATCATTCCAGAAACCGCAAAAGAAAAACCACAACGTGGTAAAGTTGTCGCTGTAGGAAGTGGAAAAAAAGACCATACTATGACAGTAAAAGTTGGAGACATGGTGCTCTACGGAAAGTTTTCAGGAACAGAATTAAAGCATGAAGATCACGATTACCTCATCATGAGAGAGGATGACATCCTTGCGATCGTATAAACCAGTTAATCAACAAAAAAACTAAATAAAATGGCAAAAGATATAATTTTTGATATTGAAGCAAGAAACGGCATAAAACGAGGTGTTGACGCACTAGCTAACGCTGTAAAAGTAACTTTAGGACCCAAAGGTCGTAATGTGATTATAGGTAAATCCTTTGGCGCTCCTATGGTCACCAAAGATGGAGTAAGTGTTGCAAAAGAAATCGAACTAGAGGACGCCCTTGAAAACATGGGTGCTCAAATGGTAAAGGAAGTAGCTTCTAAAACCAATGACCTTGCCGGTGATGGAACAACTACTGCAACAGTACTTGCACAAGCTATCGTAAAAGAAGGCTTAAAGAATGTAGCTTCAGGAGCAAATCCTTTGGACTTAAAAAGAGGAATTGACAAAGCAGTAGAAGCGGTAATTGCAGAATTGACCAAACAGGCAAAATCTGTTGGAGATACTTCTGAAGAAATTAAGCAGGTAGCGTCAATTTCAGCTAACAATGATGACCAAATCGGTGAATTGATTGCTGAAGCTTTTGGCAAAGTTGGCAAAGAAGGTGTGATCACTGTAGAAGAAGCCAAAGGAACTGAAACCTATGTAGACGTTGTAGAAGGAATGCAGTTTGACAGAGGTTATTTATCACCATACTTCGTTACCGATAGCGAAAAAATGACAACAGATCTAGAAAATCCATACATTTTGATTGTGGATAAAAAGATCAATTCTATGAAGGATTTACTTCCTGTATTAGAGCCAGCGGCTCAAAGCGGAAAGCCTTTATTGATTATAGCAGAAGACATCGAAGGTGAAGCTTTAGCTACCCTTGTCGTTAACAAATTAAGAGGTTCTCTTAAAATTGCTGCTGTAAAAGCACCTGGATTTGGAGACCGTAGAAAAGCGATGCTGGAAGATATTGCTATTCTTACAGGTGGTACTGTTATTTCTGAAGAGCGCGGATTCACTTTAGAAAACGCAACTTTAGATATGTTGGGTACTGCAGAGAATGTAACCATTGATAAGGATAATACAACTATCGTGAATGGTGCCGGTGAAAAAGAAAACATCGTAAACCGTGTCAACCAAATCAAAGCTCAAGTAGAATCTACAACAAGTGACTACGACAAAGAAAAGTTACAAGAACGCCTAGCAAAACTTTCTGGTGGAGTTGGTGTGCTTTATGTTGGTGCAGCTTCTGAAGTAGAAATGAAAGAGAAGAAAGACAGAGTAGATGATGCATTACATGCTACACGTGCTGCAGTAGAAGAAGGTATTGTTGCTGGTGGTGGAGTTGCATTGATAAGAACTTTAAAGGCATTAAAAGGCTTAAAAGTAGAAAATGCAGATCAACAAACAGGAATCAACATCATTGCCAAAGCTATTGAATCTCCAATGAGAACCATTGTAGAAAATGCTGGTGGTGAAGCTTCTGTAGT
Organism: uncultured Mesohalobacter sp.; assembly: GCA_964577705.1. Lineage (GTDB taxonomy): Bacteria > Bacteroidota > Bacteroidia > Flavobacteriales > Flavobacteriaceae > Psychroflexus. The sequence goes on along the minus strand of CAZOAD010000023.1, from coordinate 13,757 downwards.
CATCAACAAAGTACTGGAAGGCAACCAAGGTTATGATGCCAAAACCAATACTTTCGTAGATATGCTAAAAGCTGGTATTATAGACCCTAAAAAGGTAACGCGTATCGCTTTAGAAAACGCAGCTTCAGTTGCAGGAATGATTCTTACTACAGAATGCGCTCTTGTAGACATAAAGGAAGACGATAATGGTGGCGGCGGAATGCCACCAATGGGCGGCGGAATGCCAGGAATGATGTAAAATCACCCATACAGATAAGTTTAAAGCCGTTTCTTTTATCAGAAACGGCTTTTTTATTTGAAGCTCATTCTGCTTCACACTTAAGTACCTCTCTTCGAGACATTATTTTTTTAGATTACATTTTTCGGGATAGGTGCAGGGAAGAGTTAAATTCCTATCCTAGCCTATCAAATATTAGATCCCTGATTTATAGGTAAACCCAGAGTTGGATCTCTAAAGATCATAAATTAAATAAGAACGCTGAGTTTGGTTAGACAGTTTTAGAAAGCTTAGTATATTTAAACCAAAATATAAAAACATGAAAAAAATATTAGCATTGCTTACCATTTTTGGTTCATCACTAGCATTCTCACAAGCAGTAGAATTCAATGTGGATGAAACAGTCACGACAAATCATGAAGTCACAATCAATGGTAAAAAAATAAGCTACACAGCAGAAACAGGCATGCAACCGGTTTGGGACGAAAAAGGGGAACCCATCGCTGGCTTACAGTTCACTTATTACAAAGTAGATCAAAATAAAAATGAAAAAGGTGACTTGAGGCCCTTGGTTATATCCTTTAATGGTGGACCGGGTTCCGCCTCCGTTTGGATGCATTTAGCCTATACAGGTCCTAGAGTGCTTAACATAAGTGATGAAGGCTTTCCTACTCAACCTTATGGCTTCAAGGAAAATCCACATAGCATTTTAGATGTGGCAGACATTGTGTACGTGAACCCAGTGAATACGGGACATTCTCGACCAATATTGGATGAGAAGGGAAACTTCGATAAAAATAAGTTTTTTGGAGTCAATGCAGATGTCAATTATCTAGCTGAATGGATCAATACGTTTGTGAGCAGAAAGGACAAATGGCTGGCTCCAAAATATCTGATAGGTGAAAGTTACGGAACCACTCGTGTATCTGGCTTAGCCAATAGACTTCAGAATTCTCACTGGATGTATATCAATGGGGTGATTCTGGTTTCACCAACAGAACTAGGAATAGAAAGAGATGGTCCTGTAGAGGTTGCCAACAGACTCCCTTATTTTGCTGCTGCAGCCTGGTATCACAACAAATTAGCTCCAGAGCTACAGAACCAGCCTATTCTTGAAATGCTCGAGGAGGTTGAAGACTTTACCATCAATGAACTGATACCAGCTTTAACTATGGGCGGGTTTCTTAATCCTGAAAAGAAAAAACAAATCGTTGAGAAAATGTCATATTACTCTAGTCTTGATGCATCGGTTTTCCTTCAGAATAATTTAGAAGTTCCATTCAATACGTTTTGGAAAACTCTGAAAATCGATGACGGTTATACTGTTGGCCGCTTAGACTCAAGATACCTTGGTCTAGATGAAAAAGAAGCGGGTACACGACCAGATTACAATTCGGAATTGACGTCCTGGCTACAATCTTTTACCCCCGCCATCAATCATTATTTAAAGCATGAACTCAAGTATAAAACAGACTTACAGTACAATATGTTTGGTAGTGTTTATCCTTGGGACAGAACTAGAAACAACACGGGTAAAGAATTAAGACAGGCTATGGCTCAAAACCCAAGCATGGAGGTAATGATTCAATCTGGTTTATTTGATGGTGCTACCACCTATTTTAATGCTAAATATACCATGTGGCATATCGACGAAAGCGGAAAGATGAAAGATAGGCTCCATTTTAAAACCTACGAAAGTGGGCACATGATGTACTTGCGTAAAGCTGACCTAAAGAACGCTAACGACGACATCAGAGACTTTATCAAAACTAGTTTACCAAAAGACAATGCTCCAATCAAGTATTAGAGGATATTAAGTTTCTTGTACAAAAAATGCCTTTCAGAACAAATCTGAAAGGCATTTTTTATATTCTATTGAATTCAGCTTATTCTACACTAAGAATTCCTTTCATCAAAGCAACATGACCAGGAAAGCTACAAATGTAATCGTAGTTGCCTTTCTCTGGAGCTGTAAATGTGATTTCAGTCTTTTCACCTCCACCAAGCATTTTGGTATGAACAATGATAGCATCTGAATCCTCTGGGATATAGTCGTTATCTTTATACTCAAGAGCTTCTTGTCCAAATTCCTGAACATTAGTTCCTTTTTTCAGAAGAACGAAATTATGCCCCATGGTTTCCTTAGGTAACTTGCCTACGTGTTCAAAAGTCAAAATGACTTCATCACCAGCATTTACAGTAATTTGATTTTTATTGAACTTCATTTGGTCACTACCTGTTAAGTAAACTCTAGTGACACCTTCTTCTTCTGCAACTTCATCTTTCGATTCAGTTTGGCTGCCGATTTTTAATGAATTGTCCTTCTTTTCCTCTTTTTTACCATCTCCCCCACAACTTACTAGAAGGCTTGTGGATAGCAATAACATTAATATCTTTTTCATATTCATTTTTTTAAAATTCAAATTATCTCTTTTCGATAGGCTTCAACTCTCTATGAGTTTCGCCAGTGTAAACTTGTCTTGGTCTTCCGATAGGTTCTTTCTGAAGACGCATTTCTCTCCATTGTGCGATCCATCCTGGAAGTCTGCCAAGTGCAAACATTACGGTAAACATATTAGTTGGTATATCCAAAGCTCTGTAGATAATTCCCGAATAGAAATCTACGTTTGGATATAATTTTCTTTTAACGAAATAGTCATCTTCCAAAGCCTCTTTCTCAAGACCTTTTGCAATATCCAGTACTGGATCTTGAACACCTAGATTGCCTAAGACTTCATCTGCAGATTTTTTGATGATTTTAGCGCGTGGATCGAAGTTTTTATAAACTCGGTGTCCAAATCCCATCAATCTAAACGGATCATCTTTGTCTTTGGCTTTAGACATATACTTTTTAGTATCTCCACCGTCTTCTTTAATTCCTTCAAGCATATCGATTACAGCTTGGTTTGCTCCACCATGAAGTGGTCCCCATAGCGCTGAAACCCCTGCAGAAATAGAAGCAAATAATCCTGCATGAGAAGAACCTACAATTCTTACTGTAGATGTAGAACAGTTTTGTTCGTGATCTGCGTGAAGAATCAATAACTTATTTAGGGCAGATGAAACAATAGGATCAACTTTATAATCTTCATTAGGCTTTTTGAACATCATTTTCAAAACATTCTCAACATAGTCCAGATTGTTATCGCCATAGTCTAAAGGCTGACCTTTTGACTTGCGTAAAGCCCAGGCACAAATCACTGGAAACTTAGCCAATAATTTTACGATAGCCTTATACATATCTTCATCAGATTCTACATTAACTGAAGAAGGATTGAAAGCGATTAATGCACTTGTTAAAGAGGAAACCACTCCCATAGGATGGGCAGATTTTGGAAACCCATCCAAAATTTTCTTGACATCCTCGTCGACATGCGATTCCTTTTTGATGTCAGAATAAAATGTATCCAACTGAGTTTTATTTGGCAATTCACCAAAAATAAGCAGATAAGCTACTTCCAGAAAAGTTGCATTTTCAGCCAAATCTTCTATAGCATATCCCCGGTATCTTAATATACCCTCCTCACCATCTAGAAAAGTGATTGCGCTTTCGCAAGAGCCTGTATTTTTAAAACCTCTATCTAAGGTGATAAGGCCTTCTGTAGAACCTCTTAGCTTAGAAATATCTATTGCATATTCGTTTTCACTACCTTTTACAACTGGAAAAGAGTAATCTTTTCCATCAAAATTTATTTTAGCGTCCATATATGTTTGTTACTTTTTAATGATGAATTTCAAATTTACAAAAAAGGGTCTTAAAAAAGCGTTAACAATCCCTTTGAGAGGTCTGCTAACGCTTAAGTTTTAGTTAATTTAATATGTTATTAAAATCCTAAAGCATTTCCTTTATTTGCTTATTTTAAAAGCATTCATTTTTGGGAAATAAGCATTATCTCCCAACTCCTCTTCAATTCTGATCAATTGGTTGTATTTAGCCATACGATCACTTCTGGAAGCTGAACCTGTTTTAATCTGACCTGTAGATAAAGCTACCGCTAAATCTGCGATCGTGTTGTCTTCAGTTTCACCAGATCTGTGAGACATGACAGAAGTATAGCCAGCATTGTGAGCCAGGTTTACAGCTGCAATAGTTTCTGTAAGCGTACCTATTTGGTTCACTTTGATCAAAATTGAATTAGCAATATTATTATCAATCCCTTTCTGAAGGCGTTTGACATTGGTTACAAAAAGATCATCTCCTACAAGTTGTACCTTTTTGCCTATCTTATCAGTAAGAATTTTCCATCCGTCCCAGTCATCTTCATCCATTCCATCTTCAATTGAGATAATTGGATATTTTTCTGAAAGCTCTGCCAGGTAATTGGCTTGCTCTTCTGAAGACATAGTTTTAGCAGAATCTCCTTCGAACTTTTTGTAGTTGTATTTGCCGTCTTCATAAAACTCAGCGGCTGCACAATCTAAAGCAATCATAACTTCATCTCCAAAGGTATATCCTGCATTTTCTACTGCCAGCTTTATAGAGTCTAGAGCATCTTCGGTACCCTTTAGTTTTGGGGCAAAACCACCTTCATCTCCTACAGCTGTGCTAAGATTTCTATCTTTCAATACTTTTTTAAGGTGATGAAAAATTTCGGTGCCCATTTTTAAGGCGTGGGTGAAGTTTTCAGCTTTCACAGGCATCACCATAAATTCTTGGAATGCTATAGGCGCATCACTATGCGATCCTCCATTGATGATATTCATCATTGGAACTGGAAGTGTATTGGTGGACACTCCACCAATGTATCTATACAAAGGCAAATTCAATTCATTCGCTGCAGCTTTAGCTGCTGCAATAGACACTCCTAAAATAGCATTTGCACCAAGTTTAGATTTGTTTTCAGTCCCATCAAGATCGATCATAATTTGATCAATTTCAGACTGCTCAAACACAGAGATTCCCAGAAGGTTATCTGCAATAGTTGTATTTACATTCTCTACAGCTTTAGAAACTCCTTTACCCATATAATCTTTTCCACCGTCTCTCAATTCTACGGCTTCATGAACTCCTGTAGACGCTCCAGAGGGTACTGCAAACCTCCCAAGCGTTCCCATTTCTGTCACTACGTCAACTTCTAAAGCCGGGTTTCCTCTAGAATCAAATATTTGTCTGGCGTGTATGTCTAAAATTGCACTCATTTTACGTTTATTTTTAGTTTGTTGCAATTTACGAAATAATACCCTATTTGAATCTGTTTTAAACAATTGAGTTAAAGCGGCTTACTCACTAAAACGTTTTAGTAAGGCTTTATAGTAAAGGAAATGGTGAGAGTTAAACTCTTACAATATCTAGTTAAATAACTCCTTACAAAAAACCGAAAGTGAGTTACTTACGTACATTTAATAAATCATATAAAATAAAAATCATGAAAAATTTAAAATTGCAATTCGTATTAGTAATGAGTTTGTTGGTGACCACATTTTCTTATGCACAAACCAAGATGGTAGGTGGCGCTGAAATGTACCCAACTAAAAACATCGTAGAAAATGCTGTGAATTCAAAGGACCACACTACTTTGGTAGCTGCAGTAAAAGCTGCTGAGCTTGTAGAAACTTTATCGAGTAAGGGACCATTTACAGTATTCGCTCCAACAAATACAGCTTTTGGCAACCTTCCAGAAGGAACTGTAGAAACATTACTAAAACCTGAAAACAAAAAACAGTTACAAACCGTATTGACTTACCACGTGATTGCTGGTAAATTTAATGCTAAAGATGTAGTTGCTGCTATCAAGAAAGGAGGCGGAAAAGCTGAATTACAAACTGTAAGCGGCGGAACCGTTACAGCTATGCTTGATGGTGACAAAGTAAAAATAAAAGATGCTAAAGGTAACGTAGCAACAGTAACTATTGCTGACGTCAATCAATCAAATGGAGTAATCCACGTTATTGATACTGTCTTATTACCTTAATACACAATTTTTATAAATTGAAAAAGTGGGCAATCGCCCACTTTTTTTATGCTTCTACTTTTTGTTTGGACATCATGTCGAAGAAATCATCAAACAAGTACGTAGCATCGTTTGGTCCAGGACCAGCTTCTGGATGATACTGAACGGAAAAACAGGGCTTGTTTTTTATCCTTATCCCTGCAACTGAATTATCATTTAGATGAACGTGCGATATCTCTACCTCAGAATTGCTAAGCGTTGACTCTTTATCTATAGTAAACCCATGGTTTTGAGAGGTGATTTCACTCTTTCCCGTAGACAAATTTTGGACGGGATGATTAATACCTCTATGACCGTTATGCATTTTTAGAGTTGGAATTCCGACGGACAATGCTATAATTTGATGACCTAAACAAATTCCGAAAGTAGGCACTTCTTCTCTCAAGCATAGCTTTGCTAAGTCTATTGCGGAGGTCAAAGGCTCAGGATCTCCAGGGCCATTAGATATAAGAATCCCTGTGGGTTTCCATTCCATCATGTCCTCAAAAGTACTGTTGAACGGAAAGACCTTGATGTATGCACCTCTAGCCGTTAGCCTTCTTAAAATGTTTTTCTTTGCTCCTAAGTCTAGAACAGCCACTCTATGTTCAGACAATTTGTCCCCCAGAGTATAAGCCTCTTTAGTAGAAACTTTCGAGGCCAATTCAAGGCCTTTCATAGATGGATGCTGAGCTAGTTCTTTTTTGAGACCATCCAGATTAGTTGTATCTGTGGACATCACTGCATTCATTGCACCGTGTTTGCGTATATGAGACACGAGGGCTCTGGTGTCTACGTCAAAAATAACTGGTAATTGAGCATCTTCCAAAAACTCCTCGAGAGATGAATCTGAATTAACTCTAGAGGGTGTAAATGAGAAATTCTTGCAAATGAGGCCCGAAATTTTGACTGAGTCGGATTCACTTTCATCAAAATTCACTCCGTAATTACCAATATGGGCATTGGTAGTTACCATAATTTGACCAAAATAGGAAGGATCTGTAAAGATTTCCTGGTAGCCAGTCATGCCTGTATTGAAACATATCTCTCCAAGTCTATTGGAGGGAAATTGTTTTGTCGTTTTCCCATGAAAAACAGTTCCGTCGGCTAGAAGTAAAACTGCTGGTGTTTTTAAGTTGTATTTCATATGCATAAATATAAAAAAAGGGATAAACTAGTAAAAGTTTATCCCTTTGATGATCATAATATGTGTAGGTTATTAAGCCTCATCTGTTTTTGTTTCAGAATCGTTTGAAGATTCAACTTGGTCTTCAGCTTTCGCTTTCTTACCAGCTCTTCTTGTGGATTTCTTCTTAGCTTGTTTCTTACCTGGTGTATAAACATCATTAAAGTCAACAAGTTCTATCATTGCCATTTCAGCAGCATCACCAAGTCTGTTTCCAAGTTTGATGATACGGGTGTAACCTCCTGGACGTTCTCCAACTTTAGGAGCTACTTCTCTAAAAAGTTCTGCCACCATATACTTGTCTTTTAGTTTTGAAAAAACCAAACGACGGTTGTGCGTGGTATCCAGTTTAGATTTAGTAATTAACGGCTCTACATATTGTCTCAAAGCTTTAGCCTTGGCAACCGTAGTGTTTATTCTTTTATGTTCAATTAGGGAACACGCCATGTTAGAAAGCATTGCTTTTCTATGCGAAGATGTTCTTCCTAAGTGATTAAATTTCTTTCTATGTCTCATGATTAATGTATTTTGAGCTTAACAAAGCTAGTCTTTGTCAAGTTTATATTTTGAAAGATCCATTCCAAAGTCCAGACCTTTGTTTTCAACAAGTTCTTCTAGTTCAGTAAGTGATTTTTTACCGAAGTTTCTAAACTTCATCAAATCACTTTTGTTATGAGATACCAAATCGCCCAGAGTTTCTACTTCTGCAGCTTTTAGACAATTTAAGGCTCTTACAGATAGATCTAAATCAACAAGTTTTGTTTTAAGCAACTGTCTCATGTGAAGAGATTCTTCATCATAAGTTTCAGCTTGAGACATTTCTTCAGTTTCTAGAGTTATTCTCTCATCAGAGAACAACATAAAGTGATGAATTAAAGTCTTGGCAGCTTCAGTAAGCGCATCTTTTGGGTGGATAGAACCATCACTACTGATTTCGAAAATCAATTTTTCGTAGTCAGTTTTTTGCTCTACTCTGAAATTCTCAATACTATACTTTACATTTTTGATAGGTGTAAACACAGAATCTGTAAAAATAGTACCAATAGGAGCTTTAGAAGTTTTGTTTTCTTCGGCTGGAACATATCCTCTACCTTTTTGAACTGTGAGTTCAAGGTTAAGAGATACCTTTTTGTCCATTGTACAAATTTCAAGATCTGGATTTAAGATATCAAATCCAGTAAGGTATTTTTGAAAATCACCAGCTGTCATTTTATCATTACCAGAGAAAGAGATAGAAACGGTTTCGTTGTCTACATCTTCTGCTCTTTTCTTGAAACGTATTTGTTTAAGGTTCAGAATAATTTCAGTAACATCTTCAACGACTCCTTCTATTGTAGAGAACTCATGATCAACACCTTCTATTCTTACTGAAGTGATTGCAAAACCTTCCAATGAGGATAACAGCACTCTACGCAAAGCGTTACCTACTGTTAAACCATAACCTGGTTCTAATGGTCTAAATTCGAAAGTGCCCTCAAAATCGGTAGAATCGATCATGATAACCTTATCGGGCTTTTGAAAATTAAATAATGCCATAAATTTGAGTGTTGTCAGTTATTATTTAGAGTACAATTCAACGATAAATTGCTCGTTGATTTTTTCAGGAATCTGAGATCTTTCTGGAATGTTTACAAAAGTGCCTTGCATCTTTTCACTATTCCATGTCATCCATTCATGAACAGATTTATTATTTGAAAGAGATTCTTGGATTACATTGAGAGATTTAGATTTCTCTCTAATTCCAACAACATCATTTGGTTTTACTTGATAAGAAGGTATGTTAACTAGCTCACCATTAACGGTGATATGTTTGTGAGACACTAGTTGTCTAGCTGCGCTTCTGGATGGAGCAACGCCCAATCTAAAAACAACATTATCCAATCTAGATTCACATAATTGAAGTAAGATCTCACCAGTAATACCAGAGGATCTGTTTGCTTTGTTAAACATATTACGGAATTGCTTCTCTAAAATACCATAGGTATATTTAGCTTTTTGCTTCTCCATCAGTTGAACAGCATACTCAGACTTCTTGCCTCTTCTTCTGTTGTTCCCGTGCTGCCCTGGAGGGTAATTCCTTTTTTCGAAAGATTTGTCGTCACCAAAAATGGATTCTCCAAATTTTCTTGCTATTTTGGTTTTAGGACCGGTATATCTTGCCATTGTTAAGTATTTATTATTTGTCTATTATGAATTAAGGTCTTATCCTTCGATAATAGTAATAGATTAGTGTTGATTAGACTCTTCTGCGTTTTGGAGGTCTACATCCATTGTGTGGAATTGGGGTTACATCGATGATCTCAGTAACTTCAATACCTGAGTTATGTAAAGATCTGATTGCAGATTCTCTTCCGTTTCCAGGACCTTTTACATAAACTTTTACTTTACGCAAGCCAGCTTCATGAGCAACTTTACTTGCATCTTCAGCTGATAATTGAGCAGCATAAGGAGTGTTCTTCTTACTACCTCTAAAGCCCATCTTACCGGAAGATGACCATGAAATAATATCTCCGTTTTTGTTTGTTAACGAAACGATGATATTATTAAAAGAGGCAGAAATATGAGCTTCGCCATATGCATCTACAACTACTTTACGTTTTTTTGTTGTTGACTTTGCCATTTTACTTATTATTTAGTTACCTTTTTCTTGTTAGCAACTGTTTTTCTTCTTCCTTTTCTTGTACGAGAGTTATTCTTAGTTCTCTGACCTCTCAATGGAAGTCCAGATCTATGTCTGATACCTCTGTAGCAACCAATATCCATTAATCGCTTAATGTTGATTTGTACTTCAGATCTCAACTCTCCTTCGATAGTATGTTTACCTACTTCCTCTCTAATCTTACCGATTTGATCGTCATTCCAGTCTGAAACTTTGATACTTTCGTCCACACCGGCATCTTTAAGAACCTTTTGAGCTCTGCTCTTACCGATTCCGAAGATATAGGTTAAAGCTATAACTCCGCGTTTTTGTTTTGGTATATCTACACCTGCAATTCTAGCCATAATTATCCTTGTCTTTGTTTAAATTTAGGATTCTTTTTGTTGATGACATAAAGACGTCCTTTTCTACGAACGATCTTACAATCAGCACTTCTCTTTTTAATTGATGCTCTTACTTTCATAGTATTTAATATCTATAAGTTATACGAGCCTTAGATAAATCGTAAGGACTCATTTCTAATTTTACTTTATCTCCTGGTAAAAGTTTGATGTAGTGCATTCTCATTTTACCAGATATATGAGCGGTAACTATATGCTCATTTTCAAGTTCTACACGAAACATTGCATTTGACAATGCTTCAATAATAGTTCCATCTTGTTCTATCGAGGGTTGTTTTGCCATAATTATGCGACTGCTTTTCTATTTTTACCGGATTTCATTAATCCATCGTAATGCCTATTCAATAAATATGAATTCACTTGTTGTATAGTATCTATCGCTACACCAACCATAATCAAAAGAGAAGTTCCTCCAAAGAAAAGTCCCCAGCCTTGCTGTACGTTTAAAAGTGATACAACAATAGCAGGAAATATAGCTATTAAGGCCAAAAATACTGATCCTGGCAATGTGATTTGCGACATGATTCTATCTAAATATTCTGAGGTTTCAGCTCCTGGTCTTATCCCAGGGATAAATCCACCGCTTCTCTTCAAGTCATCTGCCATCTTATTGGTAGGAACTGTTATAGCAGTATAGAAATAAGTAAACACGATAATCAAAATCCCAAACACAAGGTTATACCAGAAACCAAACATATTTTGAAAGGCAGCGGTAATACCCTGAGCCATTTCTGTATCAGATAAACCGGCAACTGCCGCTGGGATAAACATAATCGCTTGAGCAAATATGATAGGCATAACTCCTGAGGCGTTTAAGCGCAAAGGAATAAATTGTCTAGCACCACCAACCGAAGCTTTTTCGAATTTACCTGAAGCGTTTTTTCTCGCGTATTGAACTGGTATTTGTCTCACTGCTCTCACCAACATAACGGAAGCAAGAATGATGACAAACCAAATCACTAGTTCTATTAAGATCAAGATCAATCCTCCATTAGATTCTGTTACCCTAGAAATAAACTCTTGGATAAATGCTTGTGGAAGCGTTGCGATGATACCCACCATAATAAGTAGTGAAATCCCGTTACCAATGCCTTTATCAGTAATTTTCTCACCCAACCACATAGCAAAAATACAGCCTGTGGTCAAAATGATAACTGATGAAGCTACAAATATGAAAGTGCTATCCATCAAAAATGCTGAAGACGGTAAAATATTATAAAGATTGATGATATAACCAGGACCTTGCACCAAGGTGATAGCAATGGTTAACCATCTCGTAATCTGAGTAATTTTTTTCCTTCCACTATCGCCTTCTTTCTGAAGTTTTTGAAGATAAGGAATAGCAATTGTCATTAACTGCACAACAATAGAAGCAGAGATATAAGGCATTATACCTAATGCAAAAACAGAGGCATTAGAAAATGCACCACCTGTAAAAGCGTTGAGTAAACCAAGAATTCCACCATCGGTTTGAGAGGATAAACTAGCCAATTGAGCGGCATCGATCCCAGGTAAAACGATTTGTGCACCAAATCTGTATACCAACAATAGACCTAAAGTGAGAAGAATTCTATTTTTCAATTCTTCTATCTTCCAAATATTCTTTAATGTTTCAAAAAACTTCATAGGGTGATTAGTTAAATAGTGATCGCTTCTCCACCAGCTGCCTCAATTGCAGATTTTGCTGAAGCAGAAAATTTATGAGCAGAAACTTTCAATTTTGCTTTCAATTCACCTCTACCTAAAACTTTTAGAGGTAAGTTTTTGTTGACTTGATCCATTGCATGTAACATGCTGAAATCTACAGAATCTGAAATAGATTTATTGTCTACCAATTCTTGAAGACGATCTAAATTGATCGTTTGGTATTCAACTCTATTAGGATTTGTAAATCCAAATTTAGGAACACGTCTTTGCAAAGGCATTTGACCACCTTCAAAACCTATCTTTCTAGAATAACCAGAACGTGATTTTGCACCTTTATGTCCTCTACCAGCTGTTCCACCATTACCAGTTGCTTCACCTCTACCGAGTCTTTTGCTTGTGGTTTTAACAGAACCTTTGGCAGGTTTTAAATTGTGTAATTCCATAGTATTAGTTTATTTCTTGTACAGAAACTAAATGTTTAACTTTATTAATCATACCCATCAATGAATCTGAAACTTCAAATTCATTTGACTGGCCGATTTTTCTTAAACCCATCGCTTCCAATGTCAGCTTCTGGTTTTTTGGACGCTTAATAGCGCTCTTGGTTTTCGTAACTTTAATTTTAGCCATAATAAGGGTCTTAACCATTAAATAATTTCTCGAGGGTAATTCCTCTTTGCTTAGCAATTTGCTCAGCTCCTCTCAATTTCAAAAGAGCATCAAAAGTAGCCTTCACCATGTTATGTGGGTTGGATGAACCTTGATTCTTAGAAAGTACATCATGCACACCAACAGCCTCCAAAACCATACGAGTTGGACCACCAGCAATAACACCAGTACCTTCAGAAGCAGGTAATAAGAAAACTCTAGCTCCACCATACTTACCTAACTGCTCATGTGGCAATGTAGATTTGTATAAAGGAATTCTTACCAAGTTTTTCTTAGCATCTTCCACAGCTTTAGAAATGGCATCAGCAACTTCTTTAGATTTCCCTAAACCTTGTCCTACTACACCATTTTCATCACCTACAACAACAATAGCAGAAAATCCAAATGCTCTACCACCCTTTGTAACTTTAGTCACACGTTGAACCCCAACTAGACGATCTTTAAGATCTAGTCCACCTGGCTTTACTGTTTCAACATTTTTATAGTCTTGATACATAATTTAAAATTTTAAGCCTCCTTTACGAGCACCTTCGGCTAATGATTTTACTCTACCGTGGTATAAATAACCACCTCTGTCGAAAGATATTGAATCTATTTTTTTATCCAAGGCTTTTTTAGCGATGGCTTCACCAACAATAATTGAAGCCTCAGACTTCGTTTTGCTAGTCACATCAATATCTTTATCTCTTGAAGATGCAGAAGCTAATGTAACTCCATTAACATCATCAATCAATTGCGCATAGATTTCGTTATTACTTCTGTATACAGAAAGCCGAGGCTTAACTGATGTACCAGAAATCTTACTTCTTACACGCATGTGTATTTTTTGTCTTCTTTTTTCTTTAGAAAATCCCATAATTAAGCTGATTTACCTGCTTTTCTTCTTATATATTCACCTACGTATCTGATACCTTTTCCTTTGTAAGGCTCAGGTCGTCTAAACGAACGAATCTTAGCAGCTACTTGTGAAACAAGTTGTTTGTCAAATGACGATAATTTTATAATTGGATTTTTACCTTTTTCTGAAATAGTTTCCACTTTCACTTCA
>CAZOAD010000022.1:0-40125 GCA_964577705.1 uncultured Mesohalobacter sp. | reverse complement strand
ATGCTTTCCATGCCTTCGTAAAAGACATCACCGGTATAGTTTTCATCCCCAACCAAATTTACCATGACAGAATTGGATTTACTTTCTGTACTTCCAAGGGGTAAATCAAGAATTGCTCTCAAATGTTGTTCAAATTGATTGGTATAACTTCCTTCAATACTAAAATGACCGCTATTGTGCGGTCTCGGCGCTACTTCATTGACCAAGACATCTCCAGACCTGGTGACAAACATTTCAATAGCGAGTAGTCCCACGTGTTCAAATTTACTGGAGACCAGATGTGCTAATTTTCTAGCTTTTTGAGCAATTTCATCACTTATTCTGGCAGGACACAACACATATTCTACCTGATTTGCCTCAGGATGAAATTCCATTTCTACTACAGGATAGGTTTTGATTTCACCAGAAACACTTCTGGATACAATCACGGCAATTTCAGTAGCAAAATCTACAAGATCTTCAGCAATACACTCTACATCTGGCAGTTGGTTGAGATGGTCTTCAGATTTTAGGACACTCACACCTTTTCCATCATAACCACCAGTACTGCTTTTCCAAACCATTGGAAAATTGATTCTTCCCGATGAAATTGCCTCTTTTAAACTAGTTAAATCTGAAAAGACTTCGAAATTCGCCGTTGGTATCTGGTTGGAGTTGTAAAATGTTTTTTGAACTGCTTTATTTTGAATTTTCTTTAAGGTAGCGGCAGATGGATATACCTTTTTACCTAAAGCTTCCAGATCTTCTAAGGCTTTTAAGTTGACAGATTCAATTTCAAAGGTGAGGACGTTAACTTTTTTACCGAACTCCATAACTTTATTATAATCCATGAGATCTCCCACCTCAAAGTGATTGCAAGCTATCTTTGATGGAGCTTCTGGGTTGGCATCCATCACATGAGTTTGAATGTCAAATTTTCGAGTGTCATATAACAACATTTTGCCTAATTGACCACCCCCTAAAATTCCTAGTCTAAAGTCTGAAGAAAAATAATGTGTCATGCTACAAAAATAATAGATTTAAATCCTGTTATTGAGTATTTCCAAAATATTTTCATTTTCGAATGGTTAATAGTAAGGTAAATTCATTTTAAGTATTATTGTATAAACTTATCCTACATGAAATTTTTTGAAAATACAGTAAATGTTAGGTTTTTTATCCTTTTCACTTCAATAGTCGTAATAGGTGTTGTGGTTTGGAATATTTCAGTTTTTTATGAAGGAGTAAAAGAGGAAGAAAGAGAAAAAATGAGGATTTGGTCTTCCGCTCAAGCTTCTGTGAATAAAGCAGGGGAAGAACAAGATCTTAATCTAGAATTAGAGATTTTGAACACCATAGACGATATTCCCATGTTTATCGTCAATGAATCCAATGGATTTCAAGAAGTAAATAACATTCCAGAGCCCGTTGCAGAAGATTCTACCAAACTTAGACAGTATTTTGAATCTGTAAAAGATCAAAATCAACCTATCGTGATTGACTTAGGAGATGCCGGGAAACAGTTCCTGTATTATGGGGATTCCTCTATTTTGACTAAAATTAAGTATTATCCATTTATCCTTTTGCTGATTATTTTCCTGTTGATTGGTCTCATTTACTTGTATTACATCACTTCAAAGAATAGTGAAAAGAATAAGCTATGGGCAGGAATGGCCAAAGAAACTGCTCATCAAATAGGTACACCTTTATCCTCCCTGGTGGGCTGGATGGAAATTTTGAGGTCTGAAAATGTGAATCCTGACTATATTTTAGAAATTGAAAAAGATATCGAAAGGTTAAAAACTATTACCGAGCGCTTCTCTAAAGTGGGCTCTAAACTCACTTTGGAAGTCTCAAGTCTCAATAACACCGTTATAGATTCTTATAATTATTTAAAACATAGAAGTTCTAAACTTATCAATTTTTCAATCGATTTACCTAAGGAAGAACTTCATTGTAAATTGAATCCGACCTTGCTGAGCTGGACTATAGAAAATCTAACCAAAAACGCCATAGATGCCATGAAGGGAAGGGGAGATCTTAAAATTTCTCTCTTTGAAGATAGGAATTATTTCAAAATTCACGTGAGTGACTCTGGTAAAGGCATCCCTTCTTCGAAGTTTAAAACCATTTTTCATCCTGGATACTCAACCAAAGAGCGTGGATGGGGGCTGGGGCTTTCCCTTTCCAAAAGGATCATTGAAGATTACCACGCTGGTAAAATTCGGGTGTTGTCAAGTTCTGCCGATTCAGGTACTGTTTTCGAAATTAAGCTGCCAAAGATTTAATCAGCGACTTTATCTTTATCCTCATTCAAAGTTTTCCAAAGTAAATCTTTAAGTGGAAGTAAGCCCTGCTGAGCTATAGATGAAATAAACACATGAGGAATATCGTCGAAGGCATGCTCAATTTCTTGAGCCAGTTCGGTTTTGAGTTCTTCATCCAGCAAATCCGCTTTTGAGATTGCTATCACTCGGGATTTATCCAGCAGTTCAGGATTATATCTTCTCAACTCATCCAAAAGGATTTCATATTGTTCTTTTACGCTTGGCGCATCGGCAGGAATAAGAAACAACAAGGTTGAATTCCTTTCAATATGTCTTAAAAAGCGATAGCCAAGGCCTTTGCCTTCTGCTGCACCTTCTATGATTCCAGGAATATCGGCCACTACAAATGTTTTATAATCTCGATATTCTACAATCCCCAGATTGGGTTTAAGCGTGGTGAATTCGTAATTGGCAATCTTAGGTTTAGCTGCCGTAATCACTGATAATAATGTTGATTTTCCAGCATTTGGAAAACCTACTAAACCAACATCAGCAAGAAGTTTTAATTCCAGGGTAATATCTAATTCTTGACCTGGAATTCCGGGTTGAGCAAAACGTGGGGTCTGGTTGGTAGAGCTTTTGAAATGTGCATTGCCTTTGCCACCCATTCCACCTACTACAGCGATGTATTCTTCATCGTGCTCCGTCATTTCTTTGATGACTTCATTGGTATTGGTGTTACGGATTACCGTTCCAAGTGGGACCTCAATGTATTGATCTTCACCATCGGCACCAGTACTTGTCTGCTTGCTACCGTGTTCGCCATGTGTAGCCTTCAGGTGTCTTTTAAACTTCAAATGGAAAAGTGTCCATAGATCTTTATTAGCTTTAAAAATAATATGACCACCACGACCACCGTCACCTCCATCGGGTCCACCTTTAGGAATGTATTTTTCCCTCCTAAGGTGTGCAGAACCTTTTCCTCCGTTTCCAGATTTTAAATGGAGCTTTATGTAATCTACAAAGTTTCCTTCTGTCATAATATATAGCTAAACGCCAGTTTTTATAAAGAATCTATCACTTTACTGATGCGGCTTGTAATTTCTGAAACAGAACCTACACCATCTACACCGTAATATTTATCTTCTTTCTTGTAAAATTCCTTGAGAACCTCTGTCTCGTTGTAATATACTTTTATTCTATTTCTGATGACCTCTTCATTAGCATCGTCCTTTCTTCCTGAAGTCTTGCCGCGCTCCAGGAGGCGTTCTACCAAAACTTCATCTGCAACTTCCAGAGCTACCATGGCATTGATTTGTGAATCTTTAGACTCCATCAACTCATTCAGAGATTCTGCCTGAGCTTTCGTTCTTGGAAAACCATCAAAAATAAACCCTTTACTATCCAGGTGCTGTTCAACTTTAGCATTCAGCATTTTTATGGTCACCTCATCTGGGACTAAAGCACCTTTATCCATGAAGGATTTAGCAAGTTTACCAAGTTCAGTTTCGTTTTTGATATTGTATCTAAACAAATCTCCAGTTGAAATGTGTTTGAGATCGTATTTGTCTTTTAGGTGTTCTGCTTGAGTTCCTTTTCCAGCTCCAGGAGGGCCAAATAGCACGATGTTAATCATTGAGATTTGATTTTAGTTGATATATTTCTGATATATTTCTTCCTAATCCGTTGTAATCCAGGCCATAGCCTACTATAAATTTATTTGGTATTTCCAGTCCAACATAATCTATCGGGAGTGATTTTTTATAAGCTTCTGGCTTCAAAAACAATGTGGCAATCTTGTAAGAAGCTACTCCTTCTTTTTTTAAAACCTCAACAATGTGTTCTAAGGTATGACCAGTGTCTACAATATCTTCAACGACAATCACATCTCTACCTTTCAAGTTTCCAGCACCCAGTAAGGTTGAGATTTTCCCAGTGGATGACGTTCCTTCATAAGAAGCAAGCTTGGTAAAACTTATTTCGCAATCGCCAGGATACTGCTTCATCAAATCTGATAAAAACATAAACGCACCATTTAGAATTCCAAGAAAAATAGGAGTTTTGGACTTGTAGTCTTCAGATATGCGTTCAGCGAGCTGTTTTACTGATTTTTGAAGCGTATTTTGATCAAGATATGGCTCAAATTCCAAATCGTGAAGCTTAACCATCGTTATAAATTTAATAAGCTGCAAATATAAGGATTCAAAACCTATTAAGTGGATTACGGAAAGCTAAATAAAAAAACTCCCCGTTTCAAATATCAAAACAGGGAGTTTTAAAACTTAGATCTGGATTTTTTACCTAAAAACGTAGGTCTTTTCTTTTCCGCTTGGGCTAAGGAAAGTTACCAGCATAGGTTCATTTGGTTTTTTATTGTTTACGATCGATTTCACGTCTTCAATAGAATTGACTTCTTTCTCATTGATTTTGGTTATCAATAATCCACTAATGTCACTTTTGGTAAAACTGTCTGGAAGTGTTTTATTGATAATGACTCCAGAATCAGCTCCATATTTTTGGAGATCTGCTTTGGAGATTTCTGCAACTTCTACACCTATTTCTTCAATTTGATAAACTTTCAAAATATCCAGAGTGACTTCAGCCTGACGTTCCTTGTTTTTCCTAAGGTAAGTCACAGAGACCGTTTCGCCGGGATTTTTTGAATTTAAATATCCTGTCATATCAGAAAATTTTCTGATTTTGATATTATCAATAGATTTGATGATATCTCCTTCATTAAGGCCAGCTTCTGCAGCACCGCTATCTGGATCTACACTTCCTACGTAAAAACCTTGAGAACTTTCAATATTGAGTTTTTTGGCTATAGCACTATTGAGATCAGTACCTCTCACACCAAGAATAGCTTTTCTTACATTTCCGAATTCAAGTAAATCCTCTACTATTTTTCTGGCATTATTGCTTGGAATAGCAAAAGAATAACCGATAAAAGATCCAGTTTGAGAGGTAATTGCTGTGTTGATTCCAATGAGTTCACCCTTTGTATTTACTAGAGCTCCACCGCTATTGCCTGGGTTTACCGCAGCATCAGTTTGGATAAAAGATTGAAATTGATTATCGGAACTTCCAAGATCCCTTGCTTTTGCGCTTACAATACCAGCGGTAACGGTGGAAGTAAGATTAAAAGGGTTACCAACAGCTAAGACCCATTCGCCAATTTGAACTTTATTGGAATCACCAAAGGGCAAATAGTCTAAGTTTTCTGCATCAATTTTGAGTAAGGCAATGTCATTCTCTGAGGCTGTCCCGAGGACTTCAGCCACATAAGTTTTGTTGTCATTGAGTGTCACTTGGACTTCAGAAGCTCCTTTGATAACGTGATTGTTGGTGACAATTAATCCATCCGGGCTTAAAATTACACCCGAACCAGCACCTCTAATAGCTTTTTGAGTTTCTCCACTGCCGTAAAAATATTCAAAAGCACTTCTGGCTTGTCGTGTTGTTGTTACGTTCTTAACGTGAACCACAGCATTTATGGTTTTTTCTGCTGCTTCTGTGAAGTTTAAATCTGAATTTGCTTCAAAATGAGAGGTGAGTTGAGTGGAAGCTGTATTGCTCTCTTGTTGCCATGGGATTTCAACATCCTGTGAGATTGAATTTGAATCTTCCAGGAAGTAGTTATAACCACCAATACTCAAAACACTGGCGATTATTGCAATCGATAATAATTGAACACTTTTCTTCATTTGTATAAGCTTATTTACAATTAAAATTACATTCAAGTTTTCTATTCAAAACTGGATTTAACCCATTTTTAACCCCTAAAACTCCTCTAATAATTCCCTATATTTGCAGATTCTAAACCCAAGTGATGGATTTACATTTCTATAAATACCAAGGCACAGGTAACGATTTTGTTTTAATAGATAACCGATCTTTAGATTTCAAAAACGATACCAAAACCATCAAGAAGCTTTGCGACAGGCGTTTTGGAGTAGGAGCAGATGGCTTGATTCTTTTGGAGAATTCCTCAATGGATTTATGCGACTTTAAAATGGTTTACTTCAATGCAGACGGAAACGAAAGCACAATGTGTGGAAACGGAGGGAGGTGTATTGTTGCATTTGCTAAACAACTAGGGGTTATCGACTCCGAAACAACTTTTGAAGCTGTAGACGGTTTGCATTCAGCAATTATTAGCGAGGCATCCGTTAATCTAAAAATGGTAGATGTTCCAACGGTAAATCTAAGTAAAGAGGCATCATTTATGGACACTGGATCTCCGCATCATGTCACTTTTGTAGACGATGTATATGACTTCGATGTCTTTACCCAGGGTAGACGCATCAGGAATTTGCCAAATTACGAGACTATTAAAGGAACTAACGTTAACTTTATTCAAGTTATAGACAATGAAGTGCACGTAAGGACTTACGAAAGGGGAGTAGAAGACGAAACCTTTTCTTGTGGAACAGGAGTTACTGCTGCTGCCATTACTGCCAAAATGTCAAATAAAATTGAGAATCTTCCAATTAAAGTCATTACCAAAGGAGGAAATCTGGAAGTAGATTTTGAAGTTGAAGGCCCCAATGCAGTAAAAAATATCTGGTTGAAGGGACCGGCAACTTTTGTTTTTGAAGGTAACTATGATGATAAAACTTAAAAGTTCACATATCTTATTAAGAGCACTCACTCCAGAGGATTTAGATTTCCTGGAGCTCGTAGAAAATGATGAACATTTATGGTACTTAAGTGATACGCTACAGCCATTTTCAAGATCAGTTTTAAAAGAGTATTTGGATCATTCTCATAAAGATATTTATGAGGTGAAACAGATGCGCCTGGTCATTGCACTCCATAACAAACAGCCTATTGGATTTATAGATCTATACGATTTTGATCCTAAAAACAAACGCGCTGGTTTGGGTGTGCTTATTTTGGAAGACTATCAGTCCAAAGGTTATGGTAAAGAGGCTCTGGAACTCATGCTGGATTATGCCTTTGATGTGCTGGATTTACATCAGTTATTTGCATCAATTATAGAAGAAAACAAACGAAGTTTAAAGCTTTTCAAAGGCTTTGGCTTTGAAGTGATTGGACTCAAGAAAGACTGGAGATTTAATTCAGGCAACTTTCAAAGTGAATACTTGCTACAAAAAATTAACCATGTACATTAAAAAAATATTGATTGCTGCGTCAGTCGTTGGATTACTTATTCTCGGAGGAGTGAGCATTTACATCTACGATGTGATATTTTCACTTAATACTTCTTTTGAAACAGAAACCAAATCCTTTTATATTTCTACCGGGAGTTCTTTACAGGATGTTGTGGATCAACTGCATCCTCATTTAAAAGACACCGATGATTTTATTACTGTAGCCAAGAAAAAAGGATACGGTAATCTGGTAAAGCCTGGACATTTTGTCTTAAAAAAAGGCATGAATAATAATGAAATAGTGAATACACTCAGGTCCAGAAATGTACCTGTCAAAGTGAGTTTTAACAACCAACATCGACTCGAAGATTTAGCTGGCCGCGTGGCAGCGCAGATCGAAGCGGATAGTTTGCAGATTTTATCTGCAATGATTTCCAAGCCTTTTTTAGACTCCTTGGAAGTAACTCCCATAGCGAGTTTAAAGTTTTACATCCCCAACACTTACGAGTTATACTGGAATACATCGGGGGAAGCCTTTAGGGATAGAATGGTCAACTATTACAATGAGTTTTGGAATAAAAAACGTCTGATGAAAGCTGATCAACTTAATTTATCTCCACAGGAGGTCATGTCTTTAGCAGCTATTGTTCAGAAAGAAACGGCCAAGGTGGTTGAGCGGCCAAAAGTTGCCGGTGTTTATTTGAATAGATTACGCCGTGGCATGAAACTTCAAGCTGACCCTACGGTTATTTTCGCAATTCAAAATCAGAACAAGGATTTTGAAACTCCAATCAAAAGAGTGCTTTACAAAGATTTAGAACTAGATTCTCCGTATAATACTTACAAATATACAGGGGTGCCCCCTGGACTTATTGCCATGCCAGATATTTCGTCTATAGAAGCTGTTTTGAATGCCGAGGCGCACGATTATCTTTACTTTGCAGCAGATACTGAAAATCTTGGCTTCCATAAGTTTGCCAAGACGTTAGCACAACACAATCGTAATGCAAGGGTTTATCAGAATTGGGTTAACAAGCAAAATATTTATAGATAAAGTAAATATTAATTTCTAAAATTTAAAAGGCCTGAAGGTAATCCTTCAGGCCTTTTATTGTAAAGTCTGTTGAGAAACCTATGCTTCTACAGCATACATTTTTTCACGCTGTTCTTTTATTTTAGGATCGGACATGTACTCATCGAAAGTTGAAAATTTATCAATGACTCCGTTTGGTGTCAATTCAATGACCCGGTTCCCCACTGTCTGAGCAAATTGATGATCGTGTGTGGTGAGTAGGATATTTCCTTTGAAATTATTTAACGAATTGTTGAAAGCTGTAATCGTTTCCAAGTCCAGGTGATTGGTCGGCTCATCTAAAATCAAAACGTTGGCTCTGGTCATCATCATTCTACTTACCATACACCTTACTTTTTCTCCACCAGAAAGTACATCACAAGTTTTCAAAGCTTCATCTCCACTAAAAAGCATTTTCCCTAAGAAACCTCGGATATGAACTTCTTCCCGTTCTTCTTCAGTTTTAGCCCATTGCCTTAACCAGTCTACAAGTGAAAGTTTACTTTCAAAGTATTCGCTATTATCGTTTGGTAAATAAGATTGATTGGTTGTAACTCCCCATTTATAGCTTCCTGTATCGGGTTCGGCTTTACCATTAATGATTTCATAAAAGGCGGTAGTTGCTCTGGAATCTTTAGAGTAAATTACCACCTTATCACCCTTGTTCAGGTTGATGTGGACATTGGTAAAAATCTTTTCTCCATCAATACTTGCAGATAAATTTTCAGCGTGGAGAATTTGATCACCAGCTTCTCTTTCTTTTTCAAAAATGATCGCAGGATACCTTCTGTTGGAAGGTTTAATGTTTTGAAAATCCAATTTGTCAAGCATTTTCTTTCTGGAGGTCGCTTGTTTAGAT
This sequence comes from uncultured Mesohalobacter sp., assembly GCA_964577705.1. Classification (GTDB taxonomy): domain Bacteria; phylum Bacteroidota; class Bacteroidia; order Flavobacteriales; family Flavobacteriaceae; genus Psychroflexus. Next base: position 30,834 of record CAZOAD010000022.1, on the reverse strand, counting down.
TTAGCAACATTAGCACTAAAACGTTCAATAAATTGTTGGAGTTCTTTTTTCTTTTCTTCAGCCTTTTTGTTTTGCTGAGCTCTTTGCTTGGCTGCTAATTGGGAAGACTCGTACCAAAAGGTATAATTTCCGCTATAGTGGGTAATCTTTCCAAAATCAATATCAGAAATATGAGTACAAACAGCATCCAGGAAGTGACGGTCGTGTGAAACGACGATGACCGTATTATCAAAATTTGCTAAAAAGTTTTCTAACCAGGAAATGGTTTCATAGTCCAAGTCATTGGTTGGCTCATCCATAATTAGCACATCTGGATTTCCAAAAATCGCTTTTGCCAGTAGCACTCTCACTTTTTGTTGACCATCAAGATCTTTCACCAAAGTGTAGTGATGTTCAGAACCTATCCCAAGATTGGAAAGTAGGGCCGCTGCATTACTTTCTGCATTCCAACCATCCATTTCTTCAAACTCAACCTGAAGCACACCTACGCGTTCACCATCGGCATCACTAAAGTCTTCTTTAGCATAAATTTCATCCATCTCTTTTTTGATTTTGAAAAGAGGTTCATTTCCCATCATTACGGTTTCCAGGACATTGAAATCATCGTACATAGAATGGTCCTGCTCAAGAACAGACATGCGTTTACCAGGTTCTAAATGAACATGACCCGAAGTAGGATCCATTTTTCCTGAAATGATATTTAAAAAAGTAGATTTACCAGCGCCGTTAGCACCGATAATGCCGTAACAATTGCCAGACGTAAAACTCGTATTGACTTCATCAAAAAGAATACGTTTCCCAAATTGAACCGAAAGGTTTGAAACTGATAGCATAATTTAGCTGAATTTTTTTGCAAAAGTACTCATTTTATTACAATGCTTAAAGGATTTATGCTTGTGCTTTTTTTAACGGTGGCTTAACATGCTTTCAATTTATGTAAGGCTAGTTTTGTACTGTTATCAACATTTATGAAGTACATTTATCTTTGTATTATATTGATTTGTCTAGGCTGCTCAAAAGAGCGTAGTAGAGAACTTACCTATATTGGGGGTCGAATTGTAAATCCCAGCTCAAATTACGTCACACTAGAGCATAACGATAATGTTATAGATACGATTCCATTAGATTCCAGCAATAATTTTAAATATGAATTTTCTCAGGAGGATGAATCCATCTATAGGTTTACCCATTACCCTGAAAGCCAGACTTTATATTTAAAGCCTGGAGATAGTACTGTGTTAAGAGTTAATACCCTAGAGTTTGATGAATCCCTAACCTTTGGAGGAAGTTCATCGGTAGAAAATAATTTCCTGGTAAACATGTTTCTTCTGAATGAACAAGATAACGATTTGATACTGTCGTACTATAAAATATCTCCAGAGCATTTTATTGAAAAAACGGATTCAATTATTGATCTGCGCTTAAAAAACCTTGACAAATTGAAGTCAGAGTCAGACTTCACACCTTTTTTCCAAAATATTGCAGAAAGCACCATCAGGTATGAACATTATGATATGAGAGAGCGTTACGCATTTCTCATGAAAAAGTATGTTCCTAATAAATTTGAGGAATTTCCAGAGAACTATTTTGATTACAGGGATAAGGTTGATTTTAATGATTCGAATCTGGTATCAAATTTTAGTTACATGAGATTTCTTGATAATTATTTAAGAAATAAATCTATAGAAATCTGTGAGACTGAAAACAGAGATTGCTTTGATTTGAATGATCATCAAAACCTAAAGCGCAGGTTAAATCTGGTTCATAATTTATTTGAGAATGACTACCTAAAATCCAATTTTTTTAATCGGTTGATCAGACGGGAAATCGTATTTTCTCAAACTGAAAAACAGTTGGAAGAAACCCTTTCCATCATCAAAAAATTTGAGCTTCCATCGATGGATGAGGAAGAGTTACACCAATTAACAACTATACAGAGTTATTATTTGGTCGGAAAGGACATGAAGGATCTAAATCTAAGAAACACAGATTTTGATACAGTCCAGCTTCACGAAATTTCTAAAGATAAGTATACTGTGTTGCATACCTGGTCTGCGTTGTCTTTTGAAAGTAAGATAAATACATTGAAAAAGATAGATGAGTTGAGAGAGAAGTATCCAGAATTTAATTTTTTGAGTGTAAATCTTGATTTTCAAAATCCAAAATTATGGACAAACGCCTTAACTCAATTCAACTATAAAGACCAAACTCAGTTTCAGGTCATATCAGTTGTACCTAGAAATACCTACGGCTTCTTCAAAAATTATCTGAATAGAGTCTACATCATTGACAAATCCTACACACTTACCAGTAATTCTCTAAGCCTATTTGATCCAAAACTAGAAAGTCATATTTTGGAAGTTTTAAATCAATAAGAATTTTTAACCTATTGATTGATAGTTTTTTACTGAAAATTATTCAGTTGAAATTATCATTTTTAGTTTTCGGTTTTTTATACACAAAATAAGCCTACCTTTGCCGACTTAAAATTACGCCTTTTTATGAATATCAAGAACATTGCGATTATCGCTCACGTTGACCACGGCAAGACAACTTTGGTGGACAAAATTATGCATTACTGTAAATTGTTTCGTGACAACGAATCTACCGGAGATCTTATTTTAGATAATAATGATCTGGAAAGAGAAAGAGGGATTACCATCGTATCCAAAAACGTTTCTGTAGTTTACAAAGACACAAAAATCAATATAATAGATACTCCTGGTCACGCCGATTTTGGTGGAGAAGTAGAGCGAGTATTAAATATGGCCGACGGGGTTTTACTTCTGGTAGATGCTTTTGAAGGTCCTATGCCACAAACGCGTTTTGTACTTCAAAAAGCTTTGGACTTAGGTCTTAAACCTTGTGTGGTTATCAATAAAGTGGATAAACCTAACTGTACCCCAGACGAGGTTCACGAAAAAGTCTTTGACTTGATGTTTGAGCTTGGCGCTGAAGAATGGCAACTGGACTTCCCAGCGGTTTATGGTTCTGCCCTGAACAACTGGATGAGTGACAGCCCGGACGAAAAAACAGAAAATATCGAGCCACTGCTGGATATGGTGATAGAACATATCGATTCCCCAGAGATAAAAGAAGGAAATACCCAAATGCTAATCACTTCTTTAGACTTTTCCTCATATACAGGAAGAATTGCTATAGGTCGATTACATAGAGGAGTTTTAAAAGAAAATATGCCTGTTTCATTAGTGAAACGTGATGGCTCAATTACTAAAACGCGTATCAAGGAACTTCATACGTTTGAAGGTGTAGGAAGACGAAGAGTAGAGGAAATCCAGGCTGGTGATATCTGTGCTATCGTTGGTCTAGAAGGGTTTGAAATTGGAGATACTGTCGCTGATATTGAAAATCCTGAAGGCTTAAAGTCTATTGCTATAGATGAGCCAACTATGAGTATGTTGTTCACCATAAATGATTCACCTTTCTTTGGAAAAGATGGAAAATTTGTGACATCCAGACACATCAAGGATCGCCTGACAAAAGAATTAGAAAAGAACTTAGCTCTACGAGTAGAGGAAACCGATTCTGCCGATAAATTCAATGTTTTTGGACGTGGTGTGATGCACTTGTCTGTACTTATTGAAACTATGCGTAGAGAAGGTTACGAGCTCCAAATAGGTCAGCCACAAGTTATCATCAAGGAAATAGATGGTGTGAAGTGCGAACCTATTGAAGAGTTGACCATCGATTTACCAGAGCATATTTCCGGAAAATCTGTAGAAATGGTTACCATGCGTAAAGGTGAAATGTTGAGTATGGAAGGAAAAGGAGATAGAATGACAATTCAATTTTTAATCCCTTCCCGAGGTATTATTGGCTTGAGAAATCAATTGATGACCGCTACAGCTGGTGAGGCAATTATGGCTCACCGTTTTAAAGAATTCCAACCCCTTAGAGGCGATATTCCACAACGCCAGAATGGATCTTTGGTTTCTATGGAAAAAGGGAAAGCTATTCCTTATTCTATCGATAAACTGCAGGACAGAGGTAAGTTTTTTGTAGACCCGGGTGAAGAAATTTACGAAGGTCAGGTGATTGGTGAAAATTCCAGGTCTGATGATATGACTGTGAACATTACTAAAACCAAAAAACTATCCAACGTAAGGTCTTCTGGAGCCGATGATAAGGCTAAAATTGTACCTGCTAAGAAATTTTCTTTGGAAGAGGCTTTAGAATACATCCAAAAAGATGAATATGTGGAAGTTACACCACATTTCTTAAGAATTCGTAAGATCTATTTAAAAGAAGTAGACCGTAAGCGTTACAAAATTATATAAATCGATTTCTTAATTCATATAAAAGCCTGTTCAATTCTATATTGAACAGGCTTTTTTAGTTTATAGTTTTACAGGTTAATTTGCAGGTACGTATGGTAAAGACGACTGGTGAGCAACAATTCTTAATTTACCAGACTTATCTTTTACATAAGCAAAGGTGTACTCCACTTTTACGGGAGTGTCCTGTCCTTTTGGAGTAAAGAAATAATTACCCATGGCTACAGCCATTCTACAACTGTTATTGATGATGCCTGTATTGTCAAAGGTTACTTTGGTGTAAGGCGCTATGGCAAAACCTTTGTCTTCTGGGTAGGATTCATTGCCTCCTACAAAATAAGAGAGCGCTGCGTCAAAACTCGATCTAAATTGGTCTTCTGAGGCTAAGGTAGGTTTAAACAACACACTGCTGAGGTCATAACCGTACATGTCCTGTATAAAATCTGCCGCTTCGTTGCTGTAGTCTCCATTATCGGTATAGACCTGGCCAATTCTTATTATTCCTTGTCCCCATTTTTTTTGGGCTTCTACAACTTCTCGCTCTGTAATACACTCTGTAGAATAAAGCAAGGCCTCTTCTTCACTACTTGGTCCTTCTTTAACCTCCTGGGTGGCAGAAGGTGAAGTTGTGTTTTGACAGCTAGTCATCGTTAACAAAATGCTGCAAAATAGTACTATGGTATAAAATGATTTAATCATGTTTTCTAATTTTTAAAAGTTTAAATTTTGATGTAAACTAAATTGTAATTGATTTTTGGTAAAGGTTTCAGTTTCCTGTCTCATCCATCCGAGTTGTAGACGTGTACTTTGAGTTAAGACATAACCTAATCCAAAATAGGTTCGGTTTCTGTCAAAAAGTTCTACTTCCGATATTCCGTTGTCTCGCTCTCCATTGATGAAGAGTTCATTATAAAACGCGGCGTAAAGGGTTTTGGGAATAAGTTCTTTGGACGTTAATCCCACGTTTATGAATAGGTTGTATCTAAAACGAGTTCTAAAATCTTGATCTTCTACCCACCGCTGTTCGTATCTGAATCTATGGACAAGATGTACTCTCTGCCATAGGTTATGATTGATGAGCGCTTCCTGATAGATTCTATTTTCGTTGACTGTAGACGAACTCTCTCCAGGAGTACCAGTGGTGATATTTGCAAAACCAAGGGTAAACAGGACGGGTGCATCGTCTGGTCTGTAAGTTACTCCAGATCTTAGTAATAACTGTTCCAGATCACCTATCGTATTCCAGTTTCGATATTGAAAATCCCCCTGAATACCAAAGTTGGACTCTTCAAAGTTGACATTATAAAAATACATGTACCAACTCCCGAGTTTTGACTCCTCTACCTGAGCAAAAGAGCTGAGCGATAAGACTAAGCTTATCCCCAAAAAAAAGTATTTCATTAGTTTTAGTTTAAGTTAAGTAAATAAGAATTCTACTAACTTAATACGTCTGGTGGGTCTAAATCCTGATCAGGATGAATTTGATCAAAAGAAAGCAAATAAGGCTTGAATAGTTTTAAGAAGAAAGAGATTTCTGTTGACAAAGCATTTCCGGTGTTGTCATAGGAAATGTATTCTTCTAACAAAGAATTGTTTTCTTCCACCTCAACAGTAATTGTATTATTACCTAAATCCATGTCGTAATAATCAACTTGAGTCGAGAAAAGTAAGATTCCTAAAAAGAAAACAATGAGTTTCAACTTTAATTATTTTGAATGCAATATTAATTGCTTGCTTCAAAAGTAATTTGAATGATAAATAAAATTTAACCAATAATTAAATATTTTTTATGGATGCTAAAGTTTTATGCCTTCAGATAGCATTTCCTTTATCTCCTCAGGTAAAATGATGAGATCATCTACAAACTCAACGTCTGTTTTGTAAAAATTTGCTTCAGTAATAAGTGTGGCCTTTTGCGCTTTTAGGCTCATCTGTAAGGACTTAAGGGCATGCTCTCCTCTTGGAGACTTGGGTGTAAAAGTGAGGGCTAAGACCCTTTTAGCAAAAAACTCGCCAGAGTCGGTTAACCATTCTAACATATTTTTGAGCACTGCAGGAATATTGTGGTTGTACTCTGGAGTGGAGATAATTACAAGATCAGCATTTGCAATCCGATTCCTGAGTAAGTTTATAGGTTCAGGTAGGCCCTGGCTTTGTTTTTCTGGAGTAAATAAAGGAAAATTATAGAGACCTTCATAAACTTCAGTAGTATGGTTTTCGGACAAATGGCCGGCGATAGCTTTTAGAAATTTGACATTGCTGCTATTTTTGGAGGCAGAGCCTGAAATGCATAGAATATTCATTTTTTAGGTTAAAGATAAGCATCTGTTGGGCAAGGCCTAGCCAATCCAGCTTTTAAATTCCTTTACCCGTTCACGACTTACAATAATAGGCTGATCAAAGCCCTGAGCAGTAATTTTGATTCGGCTGGAGGAGTAGCTTAGCATATCTTTAATAGATTGGTAATGTAAAATGTGGCTTCGGTTGACTCTAAAGAAATTTTTTGGAGACAATCGGGACTCTAATTGATTCAAGGATTCTTCGAGGACATAGTGTTTTCCTTCTAAAGTAACCAATGAAGTTGCTTTATCTGAACTTTCAAAACCCGCCAGCTCAGCGGTGGAAAAGGTTTTGAGTCTGTCGCCAATTTTGATAGAAAAGCGAGTTTTGTAGGATTCTTTTGAATTTGAATCCTGAAACAAATGCTTCAAGGCTTCCGGGTTGATGAGTTGAGACGATTTTCGCTTTTCAAATTTATTGAGCGCCTGATGGAGTTCATTTTCATCAATCGGTTTCAATAGATAATCGACACTGTTGAGTTTAAAGGCCTTGAGCGCATATTCATCGTAAGCGGTCGTAAAAATCAAATCGGCTTCAACGTGAACCTGATCAAAAATTTCGAAGGACAAGCCATCACTCAATTGAATATCCAAAAAAATCAAATCTGCTTTAGGATGGTTTTGAAACCAGTCTACCGCTTGCTCCACAGAATGTAACTTCTGTTCTACTTTGTATTGGAAACCATTCAAAAGGCGCTCGAGTCTTCGCGCTGCTAGTTTTTCATCTTCTACAATGACGATACTTCTCATAAGCTCTTGTTTTTAAGTAATGGTAATTTGACCTGAAACTTTTGGTGATCATTTACAATTTCAATGGATTTTCCAAAACTTTCAAATCGATTTCTAATATTTTGTAAGCCAATTCCATTTCTGGTAGATTCTTTCGCTTTTGGATTCAAGGTATTCTCGATGATCAAATGGCTTTCGGTATTTGAAATTTTGATGTGTAATGGCTGTTTTTCAGTAACCTTATTATGCTTTACTGCATTTTCTATCAACAGTTGAAGTGAAAGTGGAACCGTATATTGATGGTCTTCGTCCTGAACATCAATAGTATACTCCAGACTATCTTCAAACCGAGTCGATAAAAGGTTGAGGTACACCTTGGCAAAGTCCAGTTCGGATGCCAGACTCACTACATCTTCTTGGCGTTGATCTAAAACGTAGCGATAGACTTTAGATAAATTGGTAGTAAACTTGGTAGCGCGTTTAGGATCTTCTTCTATCAGCGAAGCGAGTACACTAAGGCTGTTGAACAAGAAATGTGGATCGAGTTGATCTTTTAAGGCTTGATGTTTGGCTTTGGTATGTTCTATGATTTGTTGCTGCGCTTTTAGCTCTGCATTCACTCCAAACTTATAAAAGTAATAGGCGTGAAAGGCCAGAGTAACAATGAGCGCAATAAAAACCGCAAAGAGGTAACTCCAAAAGCTTTCATTAGTAATGAATTTATCAAAACTGTTTCCATAAATCCAAACGCTGTGAATCACCCGAGCGATAAAAAATCCAAACACCGATAAAATAACAGAGCCAGGTATGCCCAGAGCAATGAGTGTTTTTGGGTGAGTTTGCCAGGAAAACACTTTCTGAATTAAAGTAAAAAATGAGATGTTCAAAAATCCGATGATGAAAGCGTAGCTGAAATTACTGAGTAAGGGTTTGTAATTAAGTAAGTAATCGATTTTCCAGCCGTCCCCCATAAAGTTGATAAAGTGAATCACCAAAGCTATGATGACAGAGATCCAGAGGAATCGAAGGAGTGGGGATAATGCTTTTACATTCATATCTTATATTTTCAACAAACTTAGGTTGAAAGTTAAACATTTGTGTCAATTATCTGATGAGTTGATGAATGTATAGGATGAAGTGCAACTCATTATCTTTTGTACTAAAAAACCTCGGAGAGTATCCGAGGTTTTTTGAACAGACTTAAGCTAGGAATGCCTAACCTTTTTCTATTTCACCACTTGGCTTTATACGTATTGACTTAAGTTGTTCTTCCTCCAAATAAGAAATAAGAAAAAGATTACGTCCTTTAAGTGTAACGGACTTTATAGATTTAATAGTTTTAGGTTTGATTTCTATTTCATTGAGCTTGTTTTTTACTGGACCAGGTAATTCATTGTAAGAAATAATTTTGTAATCCATCGGTTCAGAAAAAATATCGTCAACTTGAAGCATTTTGTTTTTGCTTTCTTCATTTTCTTTTTTCTCGGTCTCTTGGCTTAAACCCGTAAAACCAAGCATGAGAATCATTATCATACATATCGTTTTCATATCTTTTTATTTTGATTGTTACAGTCATACTAAGATCAAAAATATGACCATCACTTCATTAAAGGATCTAGTGTTCTGTTTATGAGTATGTTATAATAAATATCTCTTTGTGAGGTGGTGCTAATGTGTAGAACACCTCAGCAATTTTCATAACAATTCAACAGTTTGTTTGCGGGAAGTGCAAATCAGTTGCATTCGTTTATACAAGTTTGAGTTGAAAGCAAAAAAAAGCGCATCTCGAAAGATGCGCCCCATGTAGCAATTGATTAGGTTGGTTACTTAAAATTCAAAAGCTACATAAGCTTGAAAAGTTGAGTTTCTGGCTTCAATTCCAGTAAAACTTGCGATATCATTGTCTACAATGTCTTGCAATCCATAATAATACCTTACCCCAACAACAAGAGGTGATAAATTTACATTAGCTCCCACTGCTAGACCGTAATCAAAATCCTTAAAGTTGTCGGTATCAATTTCTTCAGAGAATGAACCTAAACTTGAATCTCCAGAAATGTTTGCGTCAAGCAAATAGGAAGCATAAGCTCCACCTTCCAGATAAAGTAAATCGGCGATGCCAACGGAGGCCAAAATTGGTAATTCCAAATAGCCTAATCCAATTTCCGCTTCTCCAGCGTTACCTTCAATTTTAGCTCCTTTTCCAGAATAACCGAGTTCTGCCTGAAGGTATAAAAGCTCTGGTACGAGTGCGCTTCTGGAGTAAATTCCAAAATTAAGACCGGTTCGTAAATTTTCATCATCTACATTTTCAGTAAAAAAATTAGATAAATTTAAACCTCCTTTTACACCGAAAGCACTGTCTTGTGCTTTAACTGAAAGAGTTGCAAGGCAAATAACTGTTAGGCATGCGAATTGTTTTAATCTTTTGTTCATGTGAAATGGTTTTGGTTGGTTTTTAAAAAATGTTGAAGCCAGAGGCTTCGGATTAAAATTTTCTATTGAGGTTTGAAATCACCCATGAGCATGCCTTTTTGATCAAACTTTAAAATATCCATGGCATCATTGGTGCTGAAGTAGCAGTTGAAAAATAACTGATCGCGAAAGGTGATTTTTTGGATTTTCGCAAAATTTTCAGGAAATTCTGAATAGAGTCTGCCAAGGTCGGTGTGTTCATAATCTGAATCTAATTCAGATAAATTTTCGACTTCTACTTGTTCTATCCCTTCAGAGGTTTTAACTAAAAGTTGCGATGTTCCTGCACTAGTAAAATTCGCGGCGTCGTTTATTAAATCAAATGTTTCATTCATGTTTCAAACTTTACATAGATAAGACAAATTTAATTCCAATATTAGGTGGTCTATCTTGCTTTAGTTGAAATTTATGAGTAAAACTTTACTTTTCTTAAAATCGACTTAAGAGACTACTTTTTTTACTAAGAATTCGTAAAATATTGCTAAGAATAGAAAATTCTAGGTCCTACAAGCTGAACTAATTTTCAACAAGGTGTTGTATTTGTTCTGCATTTTATACAGGATTAGTCTCTTATAAAATCGCAGCGTGTTATTTGACCATCTTTTACAGTGTAGATGGCTATCAGTAAAAGGGGTTGATTGTTTCCTTCTCTGCCAGTGATGTATTCGTAATCCACAACGGTATTCCCGATGATTTGTCGTGATAGTACTTCACTATGGAGTTGTGGTGAAGAGTTGAACAAATTTCCATAGGTCTTTCTAAAGTTGGCCTTTCCTTCTATAAAGGGTTTTGCTTCTCCGTAATTATACGCCACTGCATCTTCTGAAAAGACTTTTAAAAATCCATCAATATCTTTTGCGTTATAAGCGTCCAGTTGATCTTGAACCACTTCTCGCGGGCTTTGAGCAAAGCAGAAGGTACTTAGGAGTAAACTAAAAGACAATAAAAGCGGTTTCATAGAATTCAGTTTTTTAAAATTAAAGATACATTTTATATTTTTAAGGTCAATGAAGGAAATGAGGTAGAAGTAGAGTAGACTTTTAGGATCCTAGGTTTAGGATTTACATTTCATATTCCAAAGTCTGAGTCTGGGAGATGGGTGAGTAAACGTTTCTGTCATCAATTTTTATCTTATCCATAATAAATACAAAAAGCCCCAGACGGGGCTTTAAGATTGGAAAGGTTGGTTAAAAGTTAAGGCCTCAAGCTTATGAATCTGACTTTATACTACTTCAGAATAAATTAATAGCTAAAAAAATTAAGCTGCCTTAGGTAATTCTCTTGTCAGCCATCCCCGTCGGCTTGCGGTAGCAATGGCATACGGTGTGATCCAAAATAAGCTAAAGGTGTAAAATAAGCTGTAGCAGTAGATCCATAAGGACTCGCTAACATTGTAAGATTTGGCATAAAATAAGGCGGGAATGCTTGAAAATACCAGTATACTCACAAGTGTTGTAGTGAGGAACATCAAAGGGTGCATTACAATAAAAGCAAGCATTAGAATTAAAAATGGATAGGCAAAAATTACTTTGATCCACTGGTTAATCAACAAAATTCTAGGGCCTATTTTGCTTTTTTCTCTGTAATTGGTAAAGGCAAACTGACTCATTTTGATGTTTTCTCTCACATTGCTTCGTTCCCAACGAATAAACATTTTATAAAGGTTTTTGTAACGTTCCGGGATGTTGGTTAATACTTCAGCATTGCTCTGGAAACGAACGTTTTTTCCTTGTTTTAAAATCATATTGGTCATAGCTCTGTCTTCGCCAATATCGGTTTTGGTGCCTAAAAATGTCTGATTCATCCAGTCTTCCAGGCAATTAAACACCGCATCACGTTTGTAAGCTGCCAGTGCTCCAGGCGTACAAAGAACAGACCCTAAAACACTTTGAGCAGAACGTATAAATTCAAAACTAAAGGCAAAGCTCACATTCAGCATACGAGGAATAATGGCTTTTTGGTTGTTCAATACTTTTACATTACCTGCCACTGCCCCGCAGTTACGGTCTGTTACAAACGGAGACACCAGGTTTCGTAAGGTTTCAGTTTTGACGATAGAATCACTATCTACTGTGACATAAACTTCACCGGCTCCCATTTTGAAACCTCTGTAAAGCGCATGACGTTTTCCCATATTTTTGGGCTGTTGAAAAATGCTAAGTTGATCTCCAATTTCTTGTTTTGCTTTTTGCATCCAGGACCAGGTATCATCCTTACTACCATCATCTATAGATATGATTTGTAATTTATGTTTTGGATAATGACTCCCAGCCAAACTGTGTAAGGTTTTCCAGACCAATTTTCCTTCGTTGTAGGCGGGTACAATTACGGTAAGCACTGGTAATTTTTCATTGGAAACCGAAGCTACAGCTTTATACTTAAGACGTAAAAAGAAAATGAATCCTAAAAAAGCAATTTTAAAGGCTAATAAACCAATAGATACATAAATGAGGATCTTGCCCCAAAAACTATTGACGCGTTCTAGATGTAATTGCTCAAAAGCGGGTTGAAGCTGAACGAGCATAAACAAAGCCCCAACCAACACTGAGAAAGTGATTGCAAAAATCCCAATATCTCGACTAGACAAAGACTTGAGGGAAAGTAGCTTGGATGTTGTTGAAGAGGATTTGGATCTGCTAAGGTTGATATCGGTTTGCATAGGTTCTTTTTGATATTAGCTTAACCAATTCACGTACCGTTCTCAGTTTATTGGGATCATAGGCCTCTGGAGAGGTGTAAGTTTAAAAACTTGTGGGAAAACATCCTCAATTTGTAGAAGTATCTACAGGTATTCATCAACTCTTGAGATGTGACAAGTCTCATTCTTGAAGGCATTAATTTTAATTTATAAGGATAATTTTGGGAAAATGGTTTTATTCAAAACGTATATTTGAAAAAACCTTTAAAATGTTTTTACTATTTGCCTATTTATTTTTGGCGCTATTTGTTTCTTTTTTGTGTTCAATAATGGAATCTGTTCTGTTATCCACCAACCGTTCATTTCTCATTGTAAAGAAGGAACACGGGCACAAATGGGCTAATTCTTTTTTGAAGTACAAAGAAGAAATCGACCAGCCCTTATCCGCCATTTTATCCTTGAATACGGTAGCTCACACTATAGGGGCAGCAGGAGTTGGAGCGCAAGCCGTTGAAGTATTTGGTGAAGCTTATTTTGGAGTGGTATCTGCAATTCTGACCCTTCTTATTTTGGTGGTGACCGAAATTATTCCAAAAACTCTCGGAGCCAGGTACTGGAAACAGTTAACCAAAGTGTCATACCACATCCTTAAGATTATGATTTTCATGACCTACCCTCTTGTGGTCATGTCTTCTGCAATAACCAATTTATTGTCCAGTAACAAGGATGAAAAGTCAACTAGTAGAGAAGAAATCGCGGCATTGGCGAGTATAGGAAATAAAGAAGGTCTGTTTTCTGAAAAAGAAAACAAGATGATTCAAAATATTCTAAGGTTAAAAAACATCTCAGTCCAGGAGATTATGACCCCACGCGTTGTGGTAGTGATTGAACAGGAAACGGTAACCTTACAAGAGTTTTTAAGACAAGAACATCCCAACAAATTTTCCAGAATTCCAATCTATTCCAATACCGAAGATGAAGTCACTGGCTATGTGTTCCGACAAGAATTGCTGGAGAAGCTTGCCGAGGATCACCATCACCTTCAGCTTAAAGAATTGAGACGCAATATAACCATCGTATCCAAGGAGATGCCACTCTTTACTTTATGGGAGAAGCTTTTGGAAAACGGGGAGCATATCGCTTTGATAATCGGAGAATATGGCGGTATGGAAGGCGTAGTCACGATGGAAGATATTTTGGAAACCATCCTGGGTCTGGAAATCGTGGATGAAAAAGATACGGTAACAGATATGCAAAAACACGCCAAGGAGTTGTGGAACAAAAGAAAAAAACGGCATAAAACTATTGAGGAGGGAAAGCATTCAAAGCCATAAAGCAGTAAAGCTAAAGCTTATCTAACCAACAGTCCACCAAATAACTTTATAAGTTATGTGTATTTTATTCAGACCTCTGAATCAAACTTCTGCTCTATAAAGTCTAAAATCTCCAATCCAAAATCTAACTTCTAAAAAAACTACTCGTAAGTCTCAATAGCTTCTGTAGCCTTGATGATATTATAGTCAGACCAATAGTTGGGATCGTAAGTGCTTAGTTCATCTATCAATATATAATCATCCTGACTTAAAGAAGGCAAAGCATCGAAAGAGGAGTCTTCAAATTGAATCCCTACGTATTCCATAGTTTCCAATAAATCGTACTCAAGTTCAAATTCAAGTTTTAGTTTTTTGCGATCGCTCCTGTTGGGATTGTTTTCTTTAAAAGCCAGACTTCTATTGATGTAGGCATAATTTCCATCAGTTTTTTTAACGTATTTTGGAAAGTACCTTTCATCGTTAGTTTTGGAAAAGACATAAAAACCGCTATCTACAAAAGTACTTGCTTTAATGCCTAAAACAAATTTCAGGTTGACATTCATGGCCTTTTTACCTTCCTCGAGCTCATACTTATAACTTACCATGCCGAAGTCCCGAGTATGAATGTAAAGGTCACCAACATACTTGGCCTTTCTTCTGTCTGGAGTGAATTTGATGTGGTAGCAAGGTTGACCGTAGGCTTTGGTAACTCCTACCAATTCGTATTCATAGTACTTGGGAGTAGTCAAAAAATCATGATTGAAATTCATGGCATAGCGTTTATAGGCTTTTGCTCTGTAATTAGATTTATTTTTTAGCGTGTCTGGAACGTTTTGATTCTTTTTATCATTTTCCAAATCTTCAATCAATTCTGAAAGTGAAATATCCTTTCCTAGCGGAATAATACCAGTTCTTACCTTAAAAGAATGAGGGGACTTAAGTGTACTCATCAGTTCATAAAAAACCTGTTCCTGAATATCATCGGTATTAAAGGTTTTGTCCCTATTGATCAGGTTCATCGCTTTTTTATGACTAGTAATCAGTGTATCGTCATAAATAAAAACTTCAGAAAGGCGTTCCTGATAAGATACCGAGGGATTACTTTTTATTTTTTCCCCCAGGCTCTCTATTCTTTTATTCATATCCTTTCGGTCAGCTTTACTCAAAAAAGAAGCTTTTTCTACATCGATTCCAAAGGTTTTGGCCTGGTATGTATCGTTGTAGCGGGTAAATATTTGAATTTTTGAGTTTTGGATCTGATGATTTTCTTTTCTATGGTCTATAAAACGCTGAAGAATGTCTTCTACAGTTAATTGTTTATCAAACAATAAGACCTCATCCAGTTCGTAAGTGGCAGGACTAAGTTCAATCACCTGGTCGTTTTTAAAATCTTTTAAGGGAATTTCGACGGCTTCAAAGCCCATGGACGAAAAAATGAGGGGAGTATTCTCATCAACTGCTTTTCGCTGAAGTATGAAATAGCCTTCATCATTGGAAATAACACCGTAACCGTCACCAAGCTGTATGGTTACAAAAGGAATTCCTTTCTGAGTTTTAGCCTCGATGACACGACCTTGAATGCTTTGCGCCAAGAGCTGAAGGCTACCTAAAAAGATAAAAAATACTAGAGTAAAACTGAATTTCATAGATATGATTTTGGATAAGACGCTGAAATTCAGTGAATGTTACATAATCTTGTAATTTATATCTGTATGGTAATGCTTTTTTGGACTAACTTTAAATAAGCTGGGATAGTCATAAAATCCTGTATTTTAACTATTGAACTAACCAACAAGGTTGTGATTATATTTAAATTACAAATCTAATTTTATCTTAAAAAGATGTTTTGCTGTTTCAGTTCACTGATTATAAGTCGTTTGTCATGATGTAAACTGTGGAGTAGTTGATTTTATTAAGGTATTTAAGTCATTTCATCAGACTATTTAATTTACAATACATGAACACAGCAATTTTATCCAGCCCTAATTCACTTTTAAAAATCATATTTGTTTTTGCCTTACTTTTTCTTAACGAAAGTGGTATTGCTCAAACAGCTAATTCTAATTCTGCAAATCAATCCACTGCACTTCCTGATTCTGCATTCCCGTTGACTATTCGCGGTGTGGTTACCGATAAGTTAACAGAAGAACCTTTGCTGGGTGTGTCTATTGTTACCATGGGAACTTCAAAAGGAACCACAACCAATTACGACGGTGAGTTTGAAATCTATCTCGAAGAACCTACAGCTGGATTCACCTTTTCCTATATTGGTTTTAAATCGGAACAAGTCTTATTAAAAAGCGATGAGTTTTTAGAAGTTCAGTTAACCAGCGACATCAATGCTCTGGATGCTGTGGTGGTCACTGCTTTAAATATAAAAAAGTCCAAAGAACGTATAGGTTATGCTACCCAAGAAGTAGATGGAAAAGACTTAGTAAAAACTCAGGAACCCAATGTGGTGTCCAACCTAACTGGTAAAGTAGCGGGTTTGACCGTTTTCAATTCAACCGATTTTTTCGCCAACCCAGGTTATAGTCTTAGAGGGGAGCGACCTTTGATTGTGATTGATGGTGTGCCCAATACCTCTACAAATTTGTGGGAGCTCAATGGTAATGATATTGAATCTATAAATGTACTCAAAGGAGCACCAGCGTCTGCTCTCTATGGTTCTATAGGTAGAAACGGCGCCATAATGATTACGACCAAGAGGGGAAGTACCGACGGGGGGCTGCAAGTAGAGGTCTCTTCCAATACCATGTTCCAAATCGATTTTTTAAGAGTCCCGGAAACACAGAGTCAATACGGTTCCGGACGTAATGGAATCTACAGATATACAGATGGAACGGGTTCCGGACAGGAAGGAAGCGGATTTTCCTGGGGTCCCCGTTTAAACAGGCCAGACCCTACTACACCAAGTGGCTTTGTAGAACGGGTTCAATACAATAGTCCGATAGATCCTGATACAGGCGAACGAATTCCCTTGCCTTGGATTTCCAGAGGTGAGGATAATCTGGATAATTTCTTCAGAACAGGAATTGTAAGCAATACTACAGTGGCTGTAACTGCAGGAAATGCAGATCGAAACATTAGAGTTTCTGTTGGAAATCGTTACCAGCGTGGAATTGTTCCCAACACCGAATTGAATAACTCCAACTTTAGTGTGTCTGGTCGGTTTAAGCATAAAAAATTAAGTATTGACGCCTCTTTAAATTACAACAAACAACAATCGGACAATATTCCCGAAGTGGCTTTTAGTTCACAAAGCTTTATTTACAATCTGGCCTTATGGATGGGCACTAATGTGGATGTTAATGACCTTAGAGATTACTGGCAGCCAGGCCAGGTAGGCTTTCAGCAGAGACATTACAGTACCAGTTTTTATAACAATCCTCATTTTGTAGCCAATGAGTTTAACCGGGGCTACTATAGAGATGTGACTTACGGCCAGGTATTTTTAACTTATGATTTAGCCAAAGATTTAACCGTCAATATGAGAAACGGGTTCAATTACTTTTCACTGGACCGAACCACCAAACAACCCATTAGTTTTGTGAGGGATTTCAATAGGACGGATGGTAATTTTTCTCAATCTTACAACTCTAGTTTTGACTTCAACACCGATGTTTTTATCAACTATAGTAAAGTTTTTTCTGAAGATTTTAATATCCAGTCTACGGTGGGAGTCTCCAATTTATACCGAAGCAACTCGGCATCAAGTGTAAGTACCAACGGACTTAATGTTCCTGGGTTTTATAACATTTCCAATTCCAGAAATGCAGTAGAGGGTAGTAATTTTTCTTCAGAATCTAGAATCAGTTCAGCATATGCCACCCTGGATTTAAGCTTTTTTAATTCAATCTACCTTGGGTTTACCGGAAGAAACGATTGGGTAACTACCTTACCCAAAGCAAATAACTCTTTCTTTTACCCATCGGTATCCTTGAGCTACGTGGCCAGTAAAATGTTCGATTTGCCAGAAGCCGTTTCCAATCTAAGATTGAGAGGAAGCTGGGCGGAGGTCTCCAACGGTGATTTTGGAGGAACCTATGCTCATATCGCTTCCTACAACAGCGCCATCAACTGGCAAAATAACGCATCATTAGCGTTTCCGGGTAACTTAATCAGTCCGGATTTGAGTCCCCAAACTTCATCTGCCTTTGAAGGTGGTTTGGTGGTTGGTTTTTTCGAAAACAGGCTCAGCTTCGATGCAAATTTAATTTACGTCCGAAATTTCAATAACCTTACCAACGTTCCTATTTCATTGGCTTCAGGATTTTCCTCCCGATTAATCAATGCCAATGAATTTGAGAAAAAAGGTTTTGAGTTGGTCACCAGGGCCAGCCCTATTAAAAATAAAACCTTTGGATGGGATGTGACTTTCAACCTGAGTCAATACAGAATTTACATCAGTGAAATCGATAATGCCGAAAACATAGGTCAGTTGAGAGAGGGCGACAGGGCAGATAAGCTATTTACTACCGTTTGGCAGGAAACACCAGATGGCAGACCAATTATAGGTGACAATGGGATCAACATAAGAGACCCGTTCAACAGGCATATCGGTTATAGAGACCCAGATTGGGTGTATGGGTTTTTGAATACTTTCAACTATAAAAACTTCAACCTATTTGTAGGATTGGATGGAAGGCTAGGAGGTAAGGCCCAAAGCAGAACCATAAGGAATATGTGGTGGTCTGGGGTGCATCCCGAGTCCGTCAACAGATTTAGAGCAGCATCGGCCAGCGGAGTTAGCAACTACATCGCCGATGGAGTTGTGGTTGTTGGTGGGGATGTACAATACGATACCGAAGGAGCTATTATAAGCGATACCAGGCAGTATGCGCCTAACGAGCAAGTTGTGAATTATGAAGATTATATGACAACTTACCACGCTCAACCTTATGGAAATCACTTTTACGACTTGAGTTTTTTAAAATTAAGAGAAGTGAGCTTGAGTTACAATTTTCCTGCTCAACTTTTAGAAAACACCTTTGTGAAGTCAGCAACGGTTTCACTCATAGGAAGAAATCTTGCCATTTGGTCTAAAGTGGATTTTATAGATCCGGATTCAGGAAATGACACCAATCTTCAAACGCCTTCTATGAGGAATTTTGGAATTCATCTGAATGCTAAATTTTAATAAAAAACAGACAAGATATGCAGTTCAATACATCACATATAACTCTAGTTTTTGCTTTACTTCTTCTAGTAAGTTGTCAAGACTACGACGAATTTCAGAATGATCCTAACAGCACCACAGATGCCAATCCTGGGTTATTGCTGACCAATATAGAAATCAGTTCACTCAATTCGATTGATCTTAACGCGGCGATGGCTTCCCGGCACCTGGTGAACGTCAACCTGGTAGAAGATTCACAGTATTACGGCTGGGACAGGGCTAGTTTCGGGTTTTATAATACCTTGAGACAGGTCAAGAAAATGGAAGAAGAAGCCGTAAACTTTAATAATTCAAATTTTACGGCTATCGCCAGGTTTTTTGAGGCGTTTATCTACGAGCAAATTACGAGACAGTTTGGCGATATCCCGCAGTCTGAAGCTATGCAGGCGGAAGCAGGAGCTTTTCAACCTGTTTATGATACCCAGGAACAGGTCTACCTAACGATTTTCGATTTGCTGGAAGAAGCCAATGCCTTGCTTGACGTTTCAGGCCCAGCCATCAATGGAGACGTTGTTTTTGACGGTGACCTCCTCAAATGGAAAAAGCTAATCAATAGCTTTCATTTGCGAGTGCTCATGAGTTTATCGGTTCGGGAAGACGATCCAAATTTGAATTTACCTTCGCGATTCAACAGTATTTATACCGATGCTACGGCCTATCCACTTATGGAATCTACAGAAGATAATTCATTTTACACCTATTCAGAAGAAACAGGAAACGTCTATCCCTTTTGGAGGAGTGCCTCCATTACCACCTCTTATATTTTGGAAGAAACTTTTGTGGAAAGGCTCAAAAGTTTTAGCGATCCCAGGTTATTTGAAATGGCGGCTCCAGACCAAAATTCCAACGACGAGGATCCCCAATCTTTTGATAGTTATTCTGGACTTTTAGGGAGTGCCCCATTAAATGAAAATGTTACTCGGCTTACCAACGGTGAAGGTTCATCCCTCAACAGCCGCTATGTGGAAGATGCAGAAGCAGAAGTGAATCTTTCACTTGGGTTCGCAGAACTCAGCTTTATTCTGGCAGAAGCAGCTCAGCGCAATTGGATTTCTGCAGATCCCGAAAGCTTTTACCAGGAAGGCATCAGAGCCTCTATGGCTTATTATGGAATTGCAGAAGCTCTGGTTGACGATTATTTGATTCAGCCAATTATCACTTATGAAGCTTCCACAGGTTTGGAACAAATCCTCACTCAAAAACACACGGCTATGTTTTTAAATTCAGGATGGGAGCCTTTCTACGATAACCGTAGAACAGGTCTGCCAGTCTTCAATGTTGATGGAGGAGGAATTATAAACGATGAAGGGGTTCCCAAGCGTTGGTTGTATCCTTTCTCTGAGATCAATCAAAATGTAGAAAACCTGCAGGAAGCTATTCAGCGTCAATTTCCCGAAGGAGACGACGTGAATGCAGTGATGTGGTCCATTCAAAATTAATAAAGCGAAGTTCCAAAGACCTGAGTCCTTCAAAAATAAAATGATTATGACATTAAAAGAGATACCACCAAAGTTTTTACTTCTACTACTGAGTATGGTTTTTTTGGCTTCGTGCAGCGATGACGATTCTGTTGCATTGGTCAGATTTTCTGCACCAGAAGTTGAAGTCGTTACCGATACCTTAACGCCTTCTGCAATCACTTTAGAATTAACCCCAGCAGCAGCTCAGGCTTCCAATGTGAGAATCATTGCTCCACAAAATGCTTACGGTAGTTTATTCATAACAGACCCCCCGTTGAGCGCAGGAGAAATAATTGTCCCTGTGAGTTCAGGAGCCACTTCCGCTAGTTTTGAATTAATCCTACTCGAAGAAGGCATAGGCTTTGAAGATTTTCAACAAGAATTTGAAATCATAGCGGTAGGTCCCGGCTTAAGTACCAATGAATTTGACGGCCGTTATTTAAGTTTCAATCTGGTGAATGAACGGGTACAGGAAGACGATTTACCATTTGTAGAGAATTTTGGAGTATGTGGTCCAAACGGAAACTTTGAACTTCCCCCAGACGAGTGGACGCTGATGGATGTGGCTCAAAACTCCTTTGGTACAGGCGGTTTCTTTTGCTATACAGGACAAGGGGTGACGGGAGTAGGCACCAATCCATACACACAAGCTGGAATAGAAACCCAGGGAGACGATTATTCTGAGGCCTGGCTCATTTCTCCTCAAATTAGTCTGGGTGGGGCAGAAGAGCCTAGCCTAAGCTTCGATTTTGACAGGCGTTTTGATGCTCCGATTGATGACAACACTTTGGCTTACGGACTTCAAATTTCAACCGACTACGACGGGACCAATTTTGAAACGGCCAACTGGGAAGTCTTTCAACCCGCTGTGGACGCGATGACCGCCAACGATCCTGGCTCTGATGATATCAGCAATACTGGTGCGCTAAGCCTGGAGCAGTATGCCGGGGAAGACATCAGCATTGCTTTTATCTATAGAGCTGCAGATGCTTACTTATTGGCGACTTCCATTAGAATTGCTGAGGTTGTAGTCGAGTAGAAAGTTTTTGGTGTATTGAATGTCATTGCGATCCTTGTCAGTTCGAGTGATTTGTGAAGCGGCAGCGAAACGAATCGTATCGAGAACTTGACCTAACGGATGTATTTTTCTAATTACTTCATGTTTTAGTATAAACCCAGTTCTCGACCTGCTTGCCGGAGGCACGACAGGCAGGTAAAATCCCGATATTCATTGGGATCACTCGAAGTGACAGACTTCTCGATACTTCGGAATTGCGATTAATTATTAAACAGTGATTAGTGACTGGTGAAATCAGTTGCCAGTTTTCTGTTTTCAGTTTAGCGCTTTTAGTGTAGTCGAGTAATCGAGTATTGGTGTAGTCGTATAATATAGGGGCTAGAGTCAAGGAGTCTAGGAGACGAGAGAGTTGTTTCGTTAGTGAACTAGTCAACCGGTATACTGGTCAACTCTATTCAGGACTCTACAAACCGAAAACCAGAAACCGACCACTGTCAACTTTCAACCTAATATTCCATTACACCACTAAACAACTTAGACCACTGCTTTTAAACATTACAGAAGTCGTCAAATCAAATCATTTGCTTAATTTGTGAGTTAATATTGGACAACAAACCTTAGACTCCAATCCTATGAAAGATCCCAATATCAATGTACAGGGTCAAATTCAACTGAGTGAATATCCGACCCAGCTTGAAACCCATTTGAGTGATAAAGCCTTAAAAAAGCAGCTGAGGAAGGAGCGAAGAGCTCTCGGTGAAATGCAAAACACGCTCTATGCTCATGGAAAATATTCGGTTTTGGTTTGCATACAGGGTATGGACACCTCAGGGAAAGACAGCCTGATTCGGGAAGTGTTTAAAGACTTTAACGTGCGCGGTGTGATTTCACATAGCTTCAAAAAACCATCAGAGAAGGAATTGCATCACGATTTCCTTTGGAGGCATTATAGAGCCCTGCCAGCCAGAGGTAAGTATGCGGTGTTTAACCGGTCGCACTATGAAAATGTCCTGATCTCCAGAGTGAAACCAGAGATTGTCCTCAACGAGAAGATTCCTCATATCCATAGTTTAGCAGATATCACTCCCGAGTTTTGGGAAACCCGCCTTGAGCAAATCAATGCTTTTGAAAAGACCATCTATCAGAATGGCTGCATTATTTTTAAATTCTTTCTGCACATTTCTAAAGACGAACAGAAAAATAGACTCCTCAGACGGCTGAATAAACCCAGCAAACACTGGAAATTCTCCCCCGAAGATCTCAAGGATCGTGAGTTGTGGGACGAGTACACTCGTTGTTATGAAGAAGCGATAACTGCCACTTCCAAGAAACATGCCCCTTGGTACATCATTCCTTCCGATTCTAAATATCAGGCTCGACTATTAGTGGCCAAAACAATAAAAGAACGCATGCAGCAGTTTACCGATATTCAAAACCCAAGTTTGCCGGAAGAACTCCAAGATCAAATTTCTTATTACAAAAAACAGCTAAAGGATTCCTGATGATTTTAGGCTTTGTGAGTAGTGGACAGTGAGTAGTGAACAGTGATTAGTTATACGTCCATGATATAGGTTGACCACTCGACATAAAATTTTACCATTACAAACGAAACCAGGCTCTTACAAACATCGCCTGAAACTTAAATAAAGTTCGTATATTTGCGAATAGTATTAACTATATGCAAGTAACTCAAGATATTCTTTCAGAAGAATTAAAGCAAACCGCTCGTTTTGCTAAAGCCTTAGGTCATCCTATACGACTGGCGATACTGGAGTTGCTTAACTCTCAAGTCTGTTGTTTTCATGGGGATATGGCCGAAATCTTACCAGTAGCTAAGTCAACCTTATCTCAGCACCTCAAGGAATTGAAAAATGCTGGTCTTATTCAGGGAAACATTACTTCACCTACCATTAAGTATTGCATCAATCGAGAAAACTTTGAGCTGGCAAAACAACTTCTATCTTCTGCTCTGAAATAATTTTTTTAGATATTTAATCGTATTTTTACGAATTACGAATTAATGTTCGTATATTTACGAACAATAATCGTAAAATGCAATCTAATGAGATCAATTAAAATTTTAGGAACAGGTTGTCCTAAGTGTAAAACCATGTTCAACAATGTCAATAAAGCATTAAAGAATAAAGGTCTAGAAGCTAATGTTGAAAAGATTGAAGACATCCAGGAGATCATGAAATACAATGTGCTTTCTACGCCAGTTTTGGTGATTGATGAAGACATAAAAATTAAAGGAAAAGCTGGCGAGGTCTCAGAAATAGAATCTTTCTTATAAAACTTTAGCTTATGAAAAGAGGTGAATTTTTAAGAAACACTGCATTTGCCACTGGCACGTTATTGTCAGGAGGCTTATTTGTCAGAGGGTTTCAAAAAGAAGATTTACTAGAAGAATCTATAACCGATGGTGTTTTTTCTGCTACGTGTTCGTTTAGAGTAGCAAAACCAATACATAAGGAGGTTGAGTCTAGACTAAAAGAATTAGTGAATTCAGATATTAGTCAGTATGATGGATTTTTAGGATTTAGTTTGAAACAAATGGTTGGGGATTCAACGATGGTAAAAAATCTTCCAGCCAGCTATAAAGGAGCTCTCGCCAATGCTTTTGAAGAGGGAGCCGAAAGCGGAAGTATGCCTTATGTGTATTTGTTACTGGTAAGGTTTAATTCTTTTAAAAATTTAAAATTTTACGGCGCTCTCAACCTGATTAAAAAATATTTAGCCGAGGTAAACTTTATGTACAGTCCAAAAGGAAAGACAGACCTCTTTTTGGAATTCACGGGTGAACCTATGGTAACGATTGCCGCTGGTAACAGAGAGAAAATCTTTAGCCAGCCAAGTGAGCTCAAAACATTTTTAGATCATAAGCATGGTCTTAAAAATACCATTACAGTAGCAAATCACGTTACTATAAAGGCAGAGCATACAGAGGTTTTTGAAGAAAAAGTAAAAGGACTTTTAAACATAGCCCAAAATACGTTTAAGCCTAATACGTCAGAAACTGGATTAGCTGGAGCAAAAGAAAATTTAAATTATAGGAAAGCAGTGACTACTGAAATTTTACGTGGAGCCAAAACGCATGGCGATTATCGAAATTATATCATGCATGGGGTTTGGGAATCGTACTGGGATCATGAAAACTCGCATCTGGATCAGCGTTTTAAAAAAGCTGCTGCTCCGGTAGGTTCTTATGTCGTGAAAGGTCCAGTAGAGCCTTTTTATAAAACTATCCTAGAAATTTAAAACTAGACATGATGAACACGACACAAATTAAAAATAGTTGTCCAAGCACGACTGCTCAGTTTGAAAAAGAAGGGGCTCTTTTGGTAGATGTGAGAGAAAAAGAAGAAGTCGAAAAACTTAGTTTTGATGTAAAGAATATACTTCATATTCCATTGACAGAATTTGAAGAACGCAATCCAGAAATTCCTAAAGACCAATCGATAGTGATGGTGTGCAGGAGTGGAGTAAGAAGTCTCAAAGCGGCCTATTACCTCAGTAATAAAGGCTATAAAGAGGTGAAAAACTTAGACGGAGGTATTATAAAATGGGAATCTAAAGGCTTTCCTGTTAAAGGAGATTTGGCAGAAGTCAATTCTACTGACTCAGGGTGTTGTAATTGATCCCATCGTTTCTAAAATGAATGCTATGAAAACAATTCAATTCCTTATTTTATGTATTATATTCATAAACGTGACAACAGTTTCTAGTCAAACCAAACTAGATAATTACCTGTTGAATTATACCTACGAAAGCCGAAAGGAGATGAAGATCTCCTCAGAACAAATTGTTCAGTTATTGCAAGATGATGAAGTGGTTTAAGTTGACATCCGTTTTAAGGAAGAACAAGCCGCTTGGCAGATGGATTATGCCATAAAAATGCCGCTTTCCACTTTACCACAACGCTATACTGAATTGCCAAAAGACAAGCTTATTGTAACCTCTTGTCCGCAAAAAGACCGCGCCATCCTGGCGATGATGTATCTCAGGAGTAAAGGCTACAAAGTAGCTTATTTAAAAGACGGTTTGTTGGGGCTCGCAGATCATTTGCGGGGTGATAATGCTAAAAATTTTATTAGAAATTTTAAAAAATAATACGCTATGTTCCAATGGACACAAGACTTTGCCGACTGGCTGATTTACAATGTGTTCAATATTGCCTCAGATTCCAGTCTTGGTGAAGCCTTAAACTTCTTCGTTTATGATACGATCAAGATTTTAGTCCTTTTATTTGTGATTGTATTTTTGATGGGAATTATTAATACGTATTTTCCAATCGAGCGTTTGAAAAACTACCTCAATCGAAAAAAACTGTATGGACTAGAATACTTTTTTGCGTCTACCTTTGGAGCCATTACACCTTTTTGTTCCTGTTCCTCTGTGCCGCTGTTCATCGGTTTCGTTCAAGGAGGGATTCCACTCGGTGTCACGTTCTCATTTTTAATTACATCCCCTTTGGTCAATGAAGTGGCCATAGCCATGTTCTTAGGTATGTTCGGCTGGAAAGCTACCCTTATTTACGTGGGCTCAGGATTGATTTTGGGTACTCTTGGAGGATGGATTTTAGGTAAATTCAATTTACAGCCTCTGTTATCAGATTGGGTACAAAAGATTTTGGAGAACGCCGAAGCTAAAGACATCGATTACGATGATACTCAAAGGAGCTTTATACAGCGCTTACCAGAAATCACACGTGAGGCCTGGGACTTGGTTAAAGGAATTTTAATTTATGTTCTTATCGGTATAGGAATTGGAGCTGCAATGCATGGCTATGTCCCAGAAAATTTCTTCGCAGAATATCTCGGGAGTGGGGCTTGGTGGACAGTTCCATTAGCAGTGATTCTTGCCGTGCCTATGTATGCCAATGCTGCAGGAATTGTTCCTGTGATTCAGGTTTTTGTGGCTAAAGGTGTTCCTCTTGGAACAGCTATCGCTTTTATGATGGCTACTGTCGGCTTATCTATTCCTGAAGGGACTTTGCTCAAAAAGGTCATGTCACTTAAATTGATCGCCATCTTTTTTGGAGTGGTCACCTTATTCATTATCCTATCAGGGTTCTTATTTAACTTATTACTTTGAATCAAATAAACAGCTCTAAAAAGGTCAACTCTATTTAGGACTCTACAATACATCAAGCGAAAACCAGAAACCGACCACCGACAAAACTCCCTCTATTTAAGAAAGTCTTAATTCAACTTTAGTACTTCACGGCATCGGTGGGTGATAAGAATCCTTAGTTTTACATTGTGAACAGATTGAAACACATAGCCTCTATTTATACGGTTTTAGGCCTTGGCCTTTTGCTATTGGTTTCACCCTGCAAGGTCAGGAATTTTATTCAGGCTGAACTTGGCGTTGAACAGACTCAGGTGTCTAGTAAAAGCCAATCCTATGTTCCGCAACTCAATTGCCAAACTCAAGACATTGCTCAGGCTAAAGCTTTAACTAGCAAGCTAGACTTTGACCAAACGTCCTCTGCTGGAAGTCTTATTTTCACAGACAGTATTGAAAGACCAAGCCTTCAATCCCCTGATCAAAATGCTTACCAGAGTCCACCTTTGGTCTCATCCGTTCCCTTCTATATTCTGTACAACCAACTCAAGGTGTATCTGTAGGTCTTTGTTCCAAGGCTTATTTTAGTACAATTTCAAATCAAAAAACAGTAGTCTATGAGTTTTTGAGTTAATGAGTTTGTGAGTTTGTGAGTCAAAAAAGGAGGTTGAAAGCAATTAATAATTAGCAATTAAGAATTAAGAATTCATAATTGTATTCTTTCCTCTCGACTCTTTGCCCCACGACTCATGCTAATCGTTGACTCGATCACACGAAAAATGTAAACACTAAAACAGAAGTGAATACCACGCCTTGGCCCACCTTCTAAAAGCATCACCCTTCTGGGCGAACTCTTATTTTTTAATCTTAATTCTAATTTATTTTAATCACAATGAAATATTCTATCACATTTCTCACAGTTTTACTTGTTCTTATGCTGGGAACAGGTCAACTCAAAGCTCAAACTTCAGCGACCAATCCAAACGATTATGTCGTGCTGTCCAAAAATATTCAACAACTCCAGCCCATTCTGATGACAGCCGCTGCATTGGCTAAAGAAGATGGCAAAGCCTACGGCGAATTTAAGGTCTTGTTTTGTGGAAAAACCGTCACCGATTTTAAAGCTAATCCCAAGCTTCAAGCCCTTTTAAAACAAGCAGCTCTTCAAAATATTGAAGTTTATGTCTGTGGCCTGTCACTGCAAGCTTTTGGAGTGAGTCCAGAGGAGCTGCCACAACCTCTAAAGGTGGTAGACAATGCCATTTTATATGGATTTCAACTCAAGAAGCAAGGATTTATAAGTCTCACCATTTAAAACCAAACCTATGACATCGATATCACTTAAAAACGACTCAGGATTACTTACGCTCGCCATCCGACTGGTGGTGGGCTGGACATATTTTTCTGCCCTTTGGCGGCGTACGGTCTTAGCCGATAAACTCGACCCGGAACAGGCGGGCTACATCGGAGAAAAATTCAATCACTTTTTGCCCAATGCGTTGGGCATAAAGCCAATCATTCAATACCTGGTAGAACATCCAGATGTCCTATGGATCAATATGGTCATCTTCACCATCATAGAAGGTATTGTAGGCTTGTTCATCATATTTGGCCTATTCACCCGGCTAATGAGCATTGGCGTCTTTGGCCTGGCTATGGGCATACTTTTAGGCTCGGGCTGGATTGGTACCACCTGCCTGGATGAATGGCAGATTGGCGTGCTGGGTATTGCCACCGGTTTTGTTTTATTCCTAACGGGAAATGGTAAGTATTCACTAGACAATTACCTGATGAAAAACAACTATAGCCTGACCAAAACCAAAGCCTTTGCCTGGTTAGGGTCTGGCATTCTTCCTATACGAGATAGCATATTTCCAAAAGTAGTGTTGATAGGATCACTCTTGATTTTTGGCATGACGCTCATGACCAATCAAGTCTTTCACGGCGGCTTGTGGGGAACTTTGCATAACAAATCGGTGAAGCCAAAGCTGGAAATCACCGAATTGAAGATAAGCGACGACAGGCTTAGCTTTGATGTCTTTAGGACCGAAGGCGTGGATGTGTACGGTGCCTGGATCATTGGTCTTGAGGTCCAGGATGCGCAAGGGCAAAAAATAATGAGTTACACCCCAACCGACTTGGCCAGTATGAATGAAGAAAGCATTTCCAATTATTACGTGGCCAAAGTTAAACCCGGTCAACACAGTTTGGTGATTCCGCTGGGTGCCAAAGCTAAAGTATCGCTTACCGATCCGGTTTTGCAAAATTTGGCAGCAGGGAAGTATACTTTAAAGCTGGTAGACATCAGCGGGGCTTCCTGGGCACAAGAGGTCACTAAACGCTAGACGCTACTTGCTTTAGTTTAGATCTGCTCAACGTTGTGGAGACATGGCGTTGGGCTTTTTTTGTGAGTTCGAGACTAGTTACCAAAAAACTGTCAACCTAACATTTTATTACACCACTATACCACTACACAGTTATACAAAAAAAACAGCTCCAGATACATTTAAATCGAGTAATTTCGGCATTGCCTAACTTTAAACCAACTAGCCCATGGCTTCTGGATTTTTTGCCATTTTGGATGATATCGCTGCCCTGATGGACGATGTGGCGGTGATGAGTAAAGTAGCTGCCAAAAAAACCGCAGGTATTTTGGGAGACGACCTCGCCGTGAATGCTGAAAAGGCCTCAGGGTTTGTATCATCTCGGGAGATCCCCGTCTTGTGGTCCATCACCAAAGGCTCTTTGCTCAATAAAGTGATTATCCTGCCCGTTGCTTTTTTGCTCAGTGCCTTTTTGCCTGTCGCCATTACCATAGCCCTCTTGCTTGGAGGCTTGTACCTGGCCTATGAAGGCGCCGAAAAGATCTACCATGTTATAGTGCCTCATCCCCCCTCTAAAAAGGAGGATTTAAAACAAGCGAAGACCAAAGCTGAGGTCATGGCTTTGGAAAAGGAACGGATAAAGTCTGCGATTGTAACCGATTTTATCCTGTCGGTAGAAATCATCATTATTGCCTTAGGGACGGTGGCAAAGGAAGGGCTGAGCACTCAAATTCCGGTAGTGACTATTATCGCCTTACTGGCTACGGTGGGCGTGTATGGGATTGTCGCGCTCATAGTACGAATGGACGATGCTGGCTATCAATTGATCAACAACAGCAAGAATGAAAACAGTTTTAAAGCCAAGCTTGGAGGGGTTTTGGTGGCAGCCTTACCCAAAGTCATCAAAAGTTTGACGGTAATAGGAACCATAGCCTTATTGCTGGTCTCCGGAGGCATTTTTGCTCATAATGTGGACTTTCTTCACGGACTCTTTCCGGCTATTCCTTCCATCCTCACCGAATTTCTCCTGGGTCTAGGTGTAGGCATAGTGGTTTTGGTGGTGGTGAACTTAGTTCTTAAGGTGAAAAAACGCTTGTTCCCCAAGTCTTCTTCGAACTAGGCTAGGAGGGGCTATTCACTAAGATCTATTCACGACTCACTATATATAAAAATCTCCTCAATATCGGTTTTAAATAAGCGCGCTAACTTGATTGCTAATACCAAACTGGGGTCAAATTTTTCCTTTTCGATGGCATTGATGGTTTGGCGGGAAACTTCCACGGCATTGGCCAGCTGTTCTTGAGTCAGGTTGTGCTCAGCCCGGAGGACTTTGAGTTTGTTTTTCATGCGTAACGTTTTCTAATGATGAGCAAGCTGACCATATAGGTGACTCCAATGATTCCGACCAAGAAACCGATTTCAGCATCTGTACCAATCAAGTTGGTCGTGTCGAGCAGCGAATAGGTAATCCCAAAGATGACCGTTAAGCCCAAGGTAATCCCCAAAGCCTCTAACTGGATTTTACGTTGCAGCTCATCCAGGCTATTAAAGAAGCTTCGGTTGGCAATAATCATGGCAATACCATTGGCAAAGTTCAATCCCACAAAGAGGATAGTGAGTAACTGGTGGTCGTCCCAAATAAAGAGAGGACCAAAGGTAGCGAGGGCCAGGGTAGCGACCCAGGACCAGGTCCAGCCGGCTAAATTTAAAATCTGTTGTTTCTTGGTTTTCATGGTAAATGTCGTTAAAAGGTTACATTATGTCAATAAGACTTTACAAATGTAATCAAAAAATCGCCAATGTCAAGTTTAGTTGACATTTTAAATTATTTAATAAAAATAACCTGGGAGGGGGCAGGATATAGGTTTTTATTTTTTATACTCGTTTTTTAATTAATTCTTTATTAAAACCACCTATTTTCAGTTTCTCATTTAATTTTTTTTCTAAATTTTTAATAAAGCTATTCGGAGTTTTTTATGTCTAGTTTGTGTGATTCA
>CAZOAD010000021.1:40737-41292 GCA_964577705.1 uncultured Mesohalobacter sp. | reverse complement strand
TAAAGAAACTAAATTAAAAGAATTTAACAAAGGAACAGTTAATTAAAACTCTATATCGTTAATACCTTCTTTGTGTAAAATTACTTATAAAACAATAATAAACCTGAGGGCAGCAGTTAACCTAGTTATATTTTTTTTCTTCGCGAGCTTAGCGTCCCTGTCTTCCTGTGTGCAACGCAGGCAGGTTTGCGGTGTAAAATTTAAAAAACTGATGTTTAATGTCAACCGCGGAGTCGCAAAGTACACGGAGTTGTATTCATTTTAAAAAAATAGTCAATGAGTATGAGTTTCTCTGTGATTTCCTTGACTTTATGGTAATAATTAAAATAAGGGCACTCCTACTCTACTCCAAACACCATACAATGCTGCCAAGGCAAATTATCAATATTCTTTTCTTAATCTAATTGTGAGAACGTGTATGAGGTGATTAATTCAACTTACAAAAAGTCGATGTAAGTGGAGATATCTCATAAGTAATTGAACTGAATCAATTACAAATATAATTAAATCTGCAAATGGTAGCGCATGTTTATACAGATGTTAAGGTTTTTTACC
>CAZOAD010000021.1:20583-40727 GCA_964577705.1 uncultured Mesohalobacter sp. | reverse complement strand
GTAAGCGCTTGATGGGCACTTCTGGATCTTCGGCTCGGTATTCAATCAAATAGATTTTACCATTCGGTTTTAAACCTTTTTTTATGGAAGCGATCATTTCTACAGGAAATTCAAACTCGTGGTACACATCCACCATCAGGACTTTATCTACTGCATCTTCAGGTAACTTAGTGCTTTTTTCTGTACCCCGAATCAGCTCGATGTTGGTTAAGTTTTGTTTTTCCCTTTTCATTCTCATGGCTTCCAGCATTTCCGGCTGTATGTCTACGGCATAGACTTTACCCTCACTAACTTTAGGAGCGATTTTAAACACGTGGTAACCCGATCCCGCACCGATATCGGCCACCACATCTGTCGATTGAAGATTCATATTTTCCAAAAGTGTGCTGGTGTTTTCTTCCTCTTCACGTTCAGTTCGCTCCAGCCAGTTCATCCCCTGGTAACCCATCACGTGGGAAATTTCACGCCCCATATACCATTTGCCAATACCCGAATAATCGCCTGGTTTGTACTCGTAGACAGAGTCCTCCGGCTGGCTTTGACTCTGGCAGGCGGTGAATGGAATGACAAGCAGAAACGAGAGAATATAAAGGGATTTAGTCAGGTTCATGATCCTTAAATTTTAATTCAGTTACTAAGTTAACGACTCAGTCACAAACGTTTACTAAGCTGGACTTAAATTCAATTTTATGCTCTGTTTTCGTTCACCGCAATTGCGCAGTGGACGTTGAGAATAAATATACCACTAAAAGCCACAGAGTTTACAGAGTTCACTTTGCGACCTTAGCGTCCCTGCCTTCATGTGTGAAACACAGGCAGGTTTGCGGTGAAATTTTTATATGAAATATTTGAATGCTTTGTTGAGTCAAAATAAATGTTGAATTCAATTTACCACGGAGGCGCAGAGTGTGTGGAGCATTAATATTAGAAAAATTAAAATACTAACTACAGTGTGATGTGCAAGATTTTTTTGGTATCCTTTGTGACCCTGCCTTCCAAGATGAAACGCAGGCAGGTTTGTGGTAATTTAATACTCGTTAGAATTTTACTTTGAATTTGTTAATCCGTTCATGGAACGAATCCCAAACATTTATATTTATCTTTTTAAAATTTAGTTACTTCTCAGTGGAACAAATCAAAGCGTATTTAGATCAACTCGTTGACATATCCCCAGAAGATTGGACCTATTTCACCTCTAAACTTCAACCCCGCTCCTTTACCAAAAAATCTAAATTACTGGAACTTCATCAGGTTGAAAATCACATTTCGTTTATAGAGTCGGGTACCGTCCGTCTTTATATTCCCAAGGAAGATCCCGACAAAGAAATCACCTTTGGATTTTGTTTTAAAGATGAATTCGTTAGTGCTTACGATTCATTTTTGACCCAATCCCCTTCCGCTTATGAAGTAGAAACCCTCACGCCAACTCAAATCATGAGCATCACTTACGCTGACCTGCAGCTGGTCTATCAGCACACACAGATCGGCAACCTTATCGGTCGGCTCACCGCTGAACGGCTTTTTCTGATCAAGTCCAGACGAGAGCAGGATTTATTGCATTTATCTGCTGAAGAGCGTTATCTCAATCTGTTTAAAGAACGTCCTGAACTTTTGAAGGAAGTTCCTCTCAAATATATCAGTTCATACATTGGGGTCACTTCACAGGCTTTGAGTCGGATTCGCAAGCGTTTGTAAATCTTCATTAATTGATTTAGGTTCATTGTTTAGAGGTGGATCTCCCGCTACCTTTGCAAAAAAAAGCTATGTGGATTATTCTTTTCGTTCTGACCTTATGGTACGGTGGTTTATTTTTTCAGTCCTTCTTTTTACATCGCTATGCCGCTCATCAAGTGTTTAGCATGTCAAAATCTATGGAACGTCTCACCTACGTGTTGACCTGGATATTTCAAGGCCCTAGTTACTTGAGTGCCTACGGATACGGGATTATGCACCGCATGCATCACGCCTATACCGATACGGAGAAAGATCCCCACTCCCCTTCTCACGATGCCAATTTGTTTGCGATGATGTGGAAAACCAAAAAGATCTATCAGGACATCAATACACAATTGGTCTCAGTAGATCAAAAATTTACGAAGAACATTCCACAGTGGAAATCCTTTGATCTGTTTGCCAGCTCCAGAGCTTCGCGTTTACTATGGGCTGCAACTTATGTTGGCTTCTTTGCTGTTTTTGCCACCACCTGGTGGGAATGGGCTCTACTGCCTATCACTTTCTTAATGGCGCCTATCCACGGCGTGATTATCAACTGGTTTGGACACATCTTTGGGTATGTAAACCACCAAATGAAAAACACCAGCAAAAATCTGTTTAGGTTTGACTTTTTGATGATGGGAGAAGGCTATCATAACAACCACCACAAACACGCGAGTCGAGCAAATTTTGGAGAAAAGTGGTATGAAATTGACATCACCTACTTGATCATTCGTGTGTTGAACTTCTTGGGAGTTATTCAATTGAAGACTGCTCAAGTGAAGTCTTAAGTGAAATGATTGATATATTTGTTGAGTTTCTCTGTGATCTTTGTGACTCTGTGGTTAATAAATTAATGATATCCATTCAAAACTTCTTTTAAGTTATTCTTTAGAAGTAATTCGTAAAATTGATTAATACTTAATTAAAAATAATTATTAACTCACCACAGAGACACAGAGCACACAAAGAATTTAAATCAAATTTTAATCGTTGATTTAATTATGGCTTTGTGGTCAACTTTTATAAGTATCCATTTAAAACTCTTTTCAGTCCTTTTTTTAGCAGTACTTCATTAAAATTAATCAACAATCCGAGTTTCAAGTCTTTTAATTTTAAGTAGGTCAATAATTGTGCTGTGTGAATATCAGCAAGTACTTCAACACTTTTAATTTCAATGATAATTCTATTTTCTACCAAAAGGTCAATTCTATAACCTGCATTGAGTTTCACCTCTTTGTAAACAACCGGTAAAGCTACTTGTGTCTGTAGGTTTAGTCCTATTTGCTTTAGCTCATAAGCTAAACAAGTTTCATAAGTGCTTTCAAGTAATCCTGGACCAAGTTGTTTGTGAACTTCTATAGCCGCACCTATAATTTTCGTAGTAAGGTCATTTTCATACACGAGTTAGAGTATTAAAAGAAAGTCTAATTTACAAATTTTATCCATTTGAATATAACCACAGAGAAACTGAGTTCACAGAGGTTTGAATATAAAGTTCATTACTCCCTATGTGTTCTCCGTAACTTTGTGGTGACTTTACTTTTTAATCTATGCCTCTACGTTTTCACGTTTAGCTAATCTAAAGGTGTAGTTGGGATAAATAGAACGTTTGGCAAAACGGTTGAGCTTATTGCTATTGATCATTTTGATAAATACTGCTTTGGTGACTCCAAAGTATTCATAAGTTACTCCATCCATAAAAGTGATTTCCAACAACATCCCTTTATGCTGAAAATCAGCAATGCCTGTATTGATACTTTCTGCATATTGGTCAGCATTGGCCAAAATAGTTTCAGGAGCAATACTGACTAAAAAATGATAGCCATCAATGATACGTCTACTTTGGATTTCAGCTTCGGCCTGACGCTCATCACCTTCCTGGAATTTATCCGGATGCCATTCCTTCACTAAGTCCCGGTAAGCTTTTTTTAAAGGTTTTAATTCGATAGGATGTTCAACTCCAAAGAGTTTCTTGTATTCTGCTATTCGCTTCATTCGTGTGTAATTAAAGTTTGCAAAAGTAGACTTAAAAAGCAAGCGAAATACATAGTCGTGATTATAAGTCAAAGATTTATTTTAAGCTTAAATTCAACTATTTACTTGGCAAAAGTAGCGTCCCTACCTTCCAAAATGAAACGCAGGTAAGTTTGAAGTGTTGAATATTAAATTAATCAGGGGCAGGTATCGCTAAATTCAAGAAGTCAACTCTTATGCTCTGTAACCTTCAGCTTGAAGTTCAAAAAGTTCTGCATAGAGCTGTGGCTTGGCTAACAATTCTTCGTGGGTTCCAATCTCCAAAATTTGACCATTTTGCAATACTAAAATCCGATCCGCCATTCTTACAGTGGAGAAGCGATGAGAAATGATAATACTGGTGCGGTCTTCTGTTAAGCCTATAAAACGCTGAAACACTTCAGACTCTGCTCTGGCATCTAAAGCAGAAGTAGGTTCGTCTAGAATAATAATAGGAGCGTCCGACATATAAGCACGAGCTAAAGCAATCTTCTGCCATTGACCTCCAGAGAGTTCTGCTCCTTTTCTAAACCGCCTTCCCAAGCCCTGGTTGTAACCTTCAGGAAGACTTTCTATCACATCGTTAGCCAGACTTTGTACCGCTGCATTTTTGATTTTGTCAAGGTTCTGCTCTTCTTCAATATTACCTACGGCGATATTGATTTTGGCAGTTAAGTAATACTTCACAAAGTCCTGAAATATAGCACCCAGCATCTTTTGATAATCTTGTTTTCTGTAGTCTTGAACAGGAATGCCATCCATTAAAATTTCACCTTCAGTAGGATCGTATAACCGAAGTAATAGTTTGATCAAGGTCGTTTTACCTGCCCCGTTCTCTCCTACCAACGCAAGTTTTTCACCTTTCTTCAATTCAAAAGAAAGGTTGGTGAGTACATTTTTTTTGGAGCCGGGATAGTGAAAACTAACTTCCTTAAATTGAATGCTGTGTTTAAACTCGGTTGGACCTTCGCGGTATTGCTCAGGATGGTCATCGCTAAAGTCCATATCGATAAACTCAAAGTAATCCTGAAGATACATCGCACTTTGAGTGATGTTGGAGAATCTGGAAAAGACGGTTTGCAACTGACTCCGAAGTCGACTAAAGGAGCCCGCCAGAAATGTCAAATCTCCAATAGTGACTGAACCGGCAACGGCCTTAAGAACAATGAATATATAAGCGCCATAATAGGCCAAATCCCCAAAAATATGAAAGGTCCCACCCCACAAACTCTTTTTGATCGATAGCTTTTTATTGGCTTTGTAGTACTTATCTGAAATGCGTTTGAACGTGTTACTAATAAAATCGGCTAAACCAAACAATTTGATCTCTTTGGCAGTGATATCACTGGCACCAATCATTCGCATATAATCCAGCTCACGCCTTTCCGGAGTCCAACTCTTTTGAAGGGAATAGGTGGATTGGCTATATTTCAATTCATTGATAAAAGAAGGGATAATAGAAATAACCAGCAATACAATCAGAATGGGATAAAAGTAAATCAATCCTGAAATAAGAGAAATAATGGTGATGATATCTTGAATTTGAGCCAGTACGTTGGACATCAGAGAGACGCGGCTGGTCGTTTGCTGCCTTGCCCGTTCCAGCTTATCATAAAACTCGGAGTCTTCTAAACTTGCTAATTCTACTTTCGCAGTTTTCTGAATCAATTCTATCGAAGAAGAGTTGGAATATAAATCACCTAAAAGTCCGTCGGAAAGAGCGATTAGCCGATTAAAAACATCACTGATGATGGCAAGAAACAATTCAATGCCAATTATCCAATATAAGCGAGTCAGGTCTTTCGTCTCCAGGTCCACCTGAAAAATCACTTCATCGATGATCTCCTTCCCTACCCATAACAAAGCAATAGGAATCAAAGACTTCATTAGTCTCAGCAAAACGTTGGCGATGAACAGTCCGGGATGGGTGTGGTAGACTTTAGATAGAAAGCGGGGAACAAATTTTAAAGAAGAGAAGTTTGCTTTTTTCTCGCGAGGTTTAGCCATGAAATGATTTTATATAAACAAAGATAAGGGAATAGTTTGGAGGTAGTCTTCGGTTAACAGTTATCGGTTTTCAGTAGTTGTTAGTCGTGTAGTCGTGTAGTCGTAAAATAAATAATATCGACGCAATAGCTTCAATTAAGAATTAATAATTATGAATTTAAAATTGAGACCATTAAAGACTCTTTTACCATTTGATTTTTTTGACCCTTAGACTTTTTATAATAAAAGTTTACAAACACTCATCATTCCAATACTCTGATACGCACTTTTTTAGTCTTTAGCCTGGAGTTGTTTAAATCAGCTACTAAGGTTTCAACCAAGCTTGAAGGTACAGCAACAAAGGCGCAGTCTGGTTTCAATTCAATCGTTCCAAGCTGATCTTTATTGAGATTTCCCTGTTTGAAAAATAAGCCGGCGATGTCCCCTTTAGAAATTTTGTCTCTTCGTCCTCCAGAAACAAACAAAGTTTCCCAGTATCTGGGTTTTAGAGCTGTTTTTGATGAAATATCAGCCTTTTGAGCACCTTCGATGAAATCAGGCAGACTTTCTCGTTCCCATTTTAAGATATAGGCTGTGCCTTTAGCGTTTACCCGAGCAGTTCTTCCATTTCTATGGATGAACTCTTCTTCATGTAGCGGGAGTTCGTAATGAATAATAAATTGCATTTCTGGAATATCGATTCCTCTTGCAGCAAGATCTGTAGCAATAAGGAGTTGAGAACTGCCATTTCTAAATTTGATTAAAGCCTGTTCTCGATCTTTCTGTTCCATCGTCCCAAAAAAGCGAGTATGACTGATGTGATTTTGATTCAAAGAGTCACTAACCTCTTGAATACTGTCCCTTAGGTTACAAAACACAATACCTTGATGATTGCCTAGGTGCTGAATCAACTCTACCAAAGTTTTTGATTTGTTTTGAGAAGGAGAAATTACAGTTCTGAGGCTTAATTTGGGATTTATCTTTTGATCTAAATAATTTATTACTGAAGGATTACCCAATCCTACAAAACCTGGGATTTTCACACCTTGAGTGGCCGAGGTTAGTATTCGTTTCTCAAGGTTTGGAAGCTGACCTAAAATCGACTTCATATCCTCTTCAAAACCTACTTCCAGTGACTTATCAAATTCATCTAAAATCAGAGTTTTAATACTCGTTTTTGAAAATCGCTCCCGGTTAAAGTGGTCTAAAATTCGTCCAGGAGTGCCAATGAGAATAGCTGGATTGTGCTTGATTTCTATTTTATCCTTGGATACAGGTCTGCCCCCGTAAACGGCATTGACTTTGTAGCCAGACCCCATCGAACGGATCACCTGCTCAATTTGTATAGCTAGTTCTCTGGAAGGTACCAATATCAAGGCCTGGACCTCTTCAGATTCTGAATCCAGCATATTGAGTAAAGGCAAAGAAAAAGCCAAAGTTTTCCCAGTTCCTGTAGGAGACAAAAGCAAAGTATTCGCTTTATTTTCAATGAGTGGGATTGCTTCCTTTTGCATGGGATTCAACTCCTGTATATTCAGCTTTTGCAAAATTTCTTCTTGAGACTTTATCGGGTTGGCCATAGGGCTTTTATTTTTTAGAAGGTTTTGTTTTTGTATGCTCAGTTTTAGTTTGCGCTAACTGATAGGCAAGTACTTTATCGATGAGTTCTTCTTTGGTTAAATGATGAAATACAGTCTGAATCTTAGATCTGAATTCGTTGGAGACCTCTCGATTGGGCTTGGTTTTAAATAGTCGTTTTGCCCATAATAAGGTATTGTTTTCCTCCAGACTCTGAGAGTCAGCTTTTTTCACTTCGTGAAACCTTATTCCCAATTCTTTTTCAAATTCAGCCACTTCCACGACTTCATCTTTCTGTAAAACAGTTAGTGAAAGTCCTTCTGCTCCTGCTCTGGCGGTACGTCCACTTCTATGCACATAGGCCTCGTAAGTATCGGGCAAGTGGTAATTGACCACAAACGATACAGCTTTCACATCAATACCGCGTGCCGCAAGATCGGTAGCGACCAAAATATCAATAAAACCATCTCTAAACTGACCTAAAATTCGATCTCTTATTCCTTGAGTAAGGCTCCCGTGAATAGCTCCTGATGAAAACTTATTCATGGCTAATTTCTTTGCTAGTTTATTTACTGCGGCTTTGGTTTTACAAAAAATAATGCATTGCTGTCCAGCTTTAGAATTTAAAAAATGCATTAACACCTCTATCTTTTCTATGGGCTCAACCACTATAAAGTGATGTTCAATGCCTTGATGACCTATAGTAGACATGCCAGCTTCTAAATGGATAACCTTCGAAGACATGAAATTTTGAACGACTTGCTTGACGGAACCTGGAAGTGTAGCGGTAAACAGAAAAGTCCTTCTCGTCTTAGGCAGGCTTCTTATGATCAAATCCACTTCGGTCTTCAGAGCACTCAACATTTCATCGGCTTCATCTAAAACCAAATGTGTAACGCGACTTAAATCTAAAGCATCTCGTTTGACAAGATCCAATAAGCGACCAGGCGTAGCTACAATAAGAGAGGGAGCCTGCTTTAGTGCTTCTATCTGAGGTTTTATAGGGGTTCCACCAGTCAAAGAAATCATAGGTGTTGAATCACTATACCGAGAAAAAGCATTCAACTGGGTATAAATTTGTTGAGCAAGTTCTCTGGTCGGAGCCAAAATAAGCATCTGTAGCTCAGTCGAGTTTAAATGAAGTAAGTGAAGTAAGGGTAAACTATATGCCGCAGTTTTCCCTGTACCAGTTTTGGATAAAACGACGAGGTCTTCGGTTTGATTTAAAATATGAGGGATTGTTTTCTCTTGAACCTCCGTAGGTACAGTAATCTGAAGGTCGGCTAAGCTTTTTTGTAATGACTCGTTTATTCCTAATTCTGAAAACTGCTTTGACATGAAAAATTTTTGCAAAGGTAAGCTTTTGCCGATCTTAAAAAGCGTTCAGGCCAAATATGAATCAAACTGATTGTCGGTTGTCTGTAGTCTGTTCTCAGTTTTCACAAGTGGTATCATCAGTGTAGTATAGTAGCTAAGTCTTGAATAGTGATTGTCTACTGGTCTACTAAACTAAAAATTCGTAATCATCTAGCTATTCAAATACATTTAAAAACTATTCACTAATCACTAGAACAACAATTTAGACATTAAATCTGAAGTTCATGATATCCCCATCTTTCACGATGTATTCCTTGCCTTCTACATTGAGTTTTCCTGCGTCTCTTACTTTCGCTTCACTTCCATAACTTACAAAATCATCGTATTTAATGACTTCGGCACGAATAAAGCCACGTTCAAAATCAGTGTGAATCACTCCTGCAGCCTGTGGAGCCGTTGCTCCTACTTTTACTGTCCAGGCTCTAACTTCTTTTTTACCAGCTGTAAAATAGGTTTGTTGATTGAGTAATCTATAGGCAGAACGGATCAATTTTCCGGCGCCAGCTTCTTCCAGGCCAATGTCTTCCAAAAACATAGTTCGTTCCTCATAATCGTCGAGCTCTGCGATATCCGCTTCGATGCCAACTGCTAAGACCAGTACTTCTGCATTTTCGTCTTTTACAGCTTCCTTTACACGGTCTACATGAGCATTGCCATTCACTGCAGACCCTTCGTCTACATTACAAACGTACATCACTGGTTTATCAGTAATCAGCTGCATAGGCTTAACGAAATCTGCTCGGTCTTCATCTGAAATACTGAGCGCTCTCACAGAAGTCCCGCTTTCTAAACCAGTTTTCAATGCTTCCAAAACACCCATTTCACGTTGTGCTTCTTTATTTCCGGTTTTGGCAGCCCGCTTGGTTTTATCCATTTTCTTCTCTACCGATTCCAAATCTTTCAATTGCAATTCGATATCGATGGTTTCCTTATCCCGAATCGGGTCAATGTTCCCGTCCACATGCACCACATTATCGTCGTCAAAACAACGTAAAACGTGCAAAATCGCATCGGTTTCTCTTATATTACCCAGAAATTGATTACCCAGGCCTTCCCCTTTACTTGCACCTTTCACTAAGCCTGCAATGTCTACAATCTCCACAGTTGCTGGTACCACACGCTCTGGATTCACCAGAGATTCTAGTTTTTCCAATCGTGGATCTGGTACGTTGACCACCCCAATATTAGGTTCTATCGTACAAAATGGAAAATTGGCGCTCTGCGCTTTTGCATTGGAGAGCGAGTTAAATAAAGTTGATTTTCCTACGTTGGGTAAGCCTACAATTCCTGCTTTCATATTGAGTAATCTTCAAATTTTAAAAGCTGCAAAGTTACAGTTTTTTATGCATATTAGCTTTGGTTTATCCGAGTCTAATTTGAGACAATTTTCTTCGGATTTTGATGCTGCAAAACTTAAATAGGACTACCCGGTAGCTTAAGCTTTCACGTTTATTTTTTCCCTCGTCTGGGTTGTTCAGTTTCCACTGAAGGACTTATAGCGACCTATACTTTTTTTTCAAATTTTCAAACCTCTCTAATTCGATGTATATTTGGTGTAATTTTGCACCAAATATTTAATTATGAGCAGACAAAGTATTTCAT
Organism: uncultured Mesohalobacter sp.; assembly: GCA_964577705.1. Lineage (GTDB taxonomy): Bacteria > Bacteroidota > Bacteroidia > Flavobacteriales > Flavobacteriaceae > Psychroflexus. The sequence continues at coordinate 30,455 of CAZOAD010000021.1, read as the reverse complement.
TGACAGAACCAAATGACGACTGGTTAAAAGATCAGGTTAAGAGTAATGAGTACTCAAGTAAGAGTGAACTCATCAATGATCTGATTCGCCAGGCCAGACACCAGCAAGTTCAAATCGACTGGATTCGCGCTAAGCTCGAAAAAGCAGAAAATAGTGGATTTACCAACAACTCAAAAGCAGAAATCCTTGCAGAATCCAAGTCTTTACTAAATGGCTAATTATAAATTAAGTCGTGTTGCAAAAGATGATTTAATAAGAATACATCGTTATGGTGTCCAAAAGTTTGGGCTTTCACAAGCTGACAGCTATTTTGAAACTTTCTTTGAATATTTCGACATCATTGCTCAACACCCCTTTTCGTTTGAGTCTGTAGATTATATCAAAAAAGGCTATAGACGCTGTGTTTGTGGATCTGATTGTATTTATTACAGAGTAACTCATGCTACTGTTGAAATTATGACCATAGTTGGTCAACAAGACTTAAACCATATTTCTTAAAATTTATTTTCATAATGCCCTAAGTCTCTTTCGAGAGCTCTCATCATCCGTCTTATTTTCACACTTCACCTCAATCACATGATTTAAACTCGTAGTGTAAGGTTTAGACAGCCGCTCTCTGCGCATTTTCCAGACTTTTCCCAAGTCCTGACTTCCAAAGCGCACGGCACCTGTGCCATAGACTCCATTTAGTCGGTCGATTTTCTGCATCAATCCCTTATGCTTTGGGTTTTCTGAGGTGAAAAATGCCAGTTGCCTTTCGTTTTCAGGAACTAGTCCCATCACAATAACTCCCGCTTTTTTATAGTAATAGTCAGGGTGGTAAATTTTTTTAAGTCCCTCTACAGCAAACTTAACCAGGTCTATGCTAGAATTGGTGGGATACCCTGTCTGCACCACAATACTATTCTGGTACTGAGGCAAATCCTGACGAAATTTATTGGTCTTTAAAAAAACATACACCATCTGGCAGCAACTCCCCTGGCGTCGTAACTTCTCTGCCGATTTGATTGCAAAACTGCTTACCCGTTCTCGCACATAGTCAAAGTCTTTATACTGCTTATCGAATGAACGGGTGGTGGCAATAGCTTTCTTATTGGCTGGGGTTTCCAACTCTAAAGTCCGCCGACCCTGTAATTCTTTCTTCAGCCGCAAGCCAACAACACTCATCTGCTTTCTCACCCACTCATCTGGTAGCTCAGAAAAGGCATAAGCTGTATGAATATTGTGCTTTTTGAGCCGCAAAGCATGCTGCCGACCTATGCCCCAGACGTCTTCAATCTTTAGCCATTTTAAGGCTTTTATTCTGGCTGCATCATCTTTCATGATAAAGACACCTCTGGTGTGTTCTGGAAATTTTTTAGCAATACGGTTAGCAATTTTGCTCAAGGCTTTGGTTGGGGCCAAACCAATACTGATAGGAATACCCGTTCCTTTTTCCACCACATACTTCATCTTTTCGCAATAAGCCTGCATATCGTAATTCCCAAACCCATTAAATTCTAAAAACGACTCATCAATACTATAGATTTCAATATCCGGGGTGAAGCTGCTTAGGATATTCATAACTCTGGCACTCATATCACCGTACAAGGCATAATTGGAAGAGAATACCTGAATGTCGTGCTGTTTAAAAATCTTTTCAAATTTATGCGTAGGCGCACCCATGGGAATGCCTAAAGCCTTGGCTTCATTGCTCCTGGCAATCACACAACCGTCGTTGTTGGACAGAATCACCACAGGTTTGTCCCGTAAGTTAGGATTGAACACCCGCTCACAGGAGGCGTAAAAATTGTTGCAGTCGACTAGCGCAAACATTACTCAACATTTTTAATAACGGTGGTCACTATGCCCCAAATTATAAATTCGTTATCCGCTGTAACCTTTATAGGCTGGTACTCTTCGTTTTCTGGTAGAAGCCAAACGGTATCTTTTTCTTTTTTGATCCGCTTCACCGTAAATTCGCCGTCGACAAAGCATACGGCTATTTTCTTATTTTCAGGTTCTAAGCTTCTATCTATAATGAGGAGATCTCCATCGCTAAGCCCTGCTCCTACCATACTCCGCCCTCGAACACGGGCATAAAATGTAGAGTTAGGGTTTTTAATAAACTCCCGGTTCAAATCGATTTTGATATCTAAAAAATCATCGGCTGGACTAGGAAATCCAGCACTTATGCCTTGATTGACAAAGGGTAAATCCAAGTTTCCCGATAAGTCTGGCGGAAAAATTTCAAGGGCAGGCTGTCCCTGGTGATGGACCACGTGTAACATACTTTTTTTATACAAATTTAGGATATATTCCAATTTATTGGAATATATCCTAGTTAATTAACATTCAAAAAGTGATGATTATCTTGATTCCAATCTGTCAGTCTCCGACAGGCAAATGCTTAGAAATATTAAACCTTTGAAAATGAATAATTTAGTCTTCAGAATCCTTCAATATATGTTGACTGCGTTTGCGCATATCTTTCAAATCATGGCTTTCTTCAAAGGAATCTTCAGCCACTTTCAAAATCATCTGAGCATGTTCCTTAACCGCTTTTTTATGAATGGAATAGGTGGTAAAGTTATGGATCTTAATCATGGCTTCCATGAGCCTAATTACCACAGCAGGACTGCCTTTAGAAAACTGCCTGATCTGTAGAAAAGCTGCATCCAGCATACCTTCATAGGTTAAAGGAAAGTGGGCATACCTGAGTTGGTCTTCATCATCAAACTTATACCTGGAAGGGAATTTAACCCGAGTAAGGTAACATAAGGTAGAGGTGAGATTATCGATACAGGAAATCGCGGTAAAGGGATCGTTGATTCCAGGCGATAAAGCACGACAGGCAATCTCTACCATCTGATGGATGGAATGCTCAGCATCCTGTTGTCGTGTTCTAGCATTACCTATCACAAAATTATCTTTGAAATCTATCATAGAATCCTTTGTGAATTCAGTTTTGGAATAAAGTTTAATCATGGCCTCTCCCTTCACGATATAACTCCCCACCCGGTGCAGCGCCACAATAATATAGGCATTGGTTTTGGCTGCTTCAAAAAGCGATTGGTTGTGCAAATACTGTAGATAACCACTTTTGGGAGCAAGCAGGGTTTTTACTTCTGAATAGCCTTCAAGGTAGTCCTCTAAATCTTTAGTTTGAGTCACGATCTCCTCTTCCCCTTCCAGTTCTTCAGAAAAAATACTTTCTATGTTTTTCATAAGGGATATGGAAATATCAGAAATCACTTTTTCGGCCTGTAGACTGGTCGAGATGAAATGAATAAATACAATCAAAAGCACGATATTACCTATGGCGATAATGATAGCCACCAAAATAGATAAGGTGGGAATAAAGGTCTCTCCATCGTTTTCTTTAACCACGTTGAGCACGATAAGACAATACACATAGGTAGAGACGTAAGTTCCCAATACCACCTGATTAAGACGTTCGTGCATAAAGTTTTTGAGCAGTCGAGACCCAAATTGAGATGAAGCCAAAGTTAAAGCCACAAGTGTGATCGAAAATACAGTCCCTGCTACTCCTATCATAGCACCAGAAATAGTGGATAATACACTTCTGGCAGAATCTGCACTCTCGGTAATGATAAAATCTAAATACTTAATTGAAGTGATTTCTACAGATCGATCTATGAAAATAAGCGCTGAAGCCAAGCCAATAGAACTCAGAATAATGAGTATAGGTATAAACCAAAAGCTGCCCGATAACTCTTTCAATAAAAACTTCAGTTTTCCCATAAATTGATTTTAATATTTAAATGTAAACTTTTTAGAGCGTTTATCCGTACGTCTTTATAGATTGCAAAAAAAATAGCATGTCTTTGTACACTACAATCAACAAAATTAAAGACAAACGCAGGACTATTTCCAAAGCGAAATTAATCGGTGATTTTTTGAATCGCAGCACGACAGTTCTAGACATTGGTACCGGTAGCGGGAGTTTTGCCAATTACCTGATGCAAAACAACTTTAAAGTCACTCCTGTGGATGTTGTAAATAAAACCACCCAGAGTCAAATTGAACCCATCATTTACGACGGACTTCATCTTCCTTTTGAAGACAAAAGCTTCGATGCGTCAATGCTCATCACCGTTTTGCACCACTGTCCAGATCCCAATCTAGTGTTTGCTGAAGCGGTTCGAGTATCCAAAAAGAAAATCCTTGTCCTTGAAGATGTCTATTCGTCCTGGCTGATGAAACACCTCACCTGGTTTATGGATTCGCTTGTCAACATGGAATTCAAAGGGCATCCTCACTCCAACAAGTCTGAAGTGCAGTGGGAAGATTTATTCCAAAAGCACAACTTAAGAGTCCAAAAAAAGACCAAAACGAAAGTTTTGGCCATTTTTACACAAGTCATGTATCATTTGGAAAAACAATAAATCAATCGTAGCGATTAATTTTTGCACCTATAGCTTTTAAACGGCCATCTATATCTTCGTATCCACGGTCGATCTGTTCAATATTATGAATGGTTGAAGTCCCTTTAGCAGATAAGGCTGCGATCAATAAGGATATACCTGCTCTAATGTCAGGGCTGCTCATAGTCGTAGCTTTTAATTGAGACTCAAAGTCGTGTCCAATCACCGTAGCACGATGCGGATCACAAAGAATAATTTTGGCTCCCATGTCGATTAATTTATCGACGAAAAACAAACGGCTTTCGAACATTTTTTGATGTATCAATACACTTCCCCGGGCTTGAGTTGCCACCACTAGGATAATACTCAGCAAATCGGGCGTAAATCCTGGCCAGGGCGCATCACTAATGTTCATAATGGACCCATCTATAAAGGTAGCCACCTCGTAACCATCAGTATGAGCGGGTATATAGATGTCGTCTCCTCTTTTCTCAAGTTGAATGCCCAGTTTTCTAAAAGTCACAGGAATAATTCCCAAATTATCCCAGCTTACGTTCTTAATAGTGATTTCACTTTTGGTCATGGCAGCGAGACCAATCCAGGAACCTATCTCAATCATATCTGGTAAGACTCTATGCGTACACCCAGATAATTCTTTCACGCCTGTAATTTTCAACAAATTAGAACCTATCCCTTCAATTTTGGCTCCCATAGATACCAACATCTTAGACAACTGCTGTATGTAAGGTTCGCAAGCCGCATTGTAAATGGAGGTAGTGCCTTCAGCAAGAACTGCAGCCATCAAAATATTGGCGGTACCGGTTACAGAAGCTTCTTCCAGAAGCATATCTGCACCTACCAAGCCTTTGGGAGCTTCTACTCCATAAAAGCGTTCTTCTTTGTTATATCTAAATTTGGCTCCCAGTTTTATAAACCCACCAAAATGGGTATCCAGACGACGTCGACCTATTTTGTCTCCACCTGGCCTGGGAATATAGCCTTTACCAAAGCGACCTAAAAGTGGACCCACAATCATAATGGAACCTCTTAGACTGCTTCCTTCATCTTTAAATTTCTGACTTTCCAGGTACTCCAAATTCAGCTCATCCGACTTGAAGGAATAACTCCCCTTGCCTAGCTTTTGTATTTTAACTCCAAGATTTCCTAGAATTTCAATCAATTTATTAACATCCCTTATATCAGGAATATTATGAATTTTGATTTCGTCTGGGGTCAGTAATACTGCACAAAGAATTTGTAAAGCTTCATTTTTTGCACCTTGTGGTTGGATTTCACCTTTTAGTTGGTGACCTCCTTCTATTTGGAAAGTTGCCATTTAGTATTTTCGTTTGCGGTTGCGGTTGTTGTTACTTTTGAAATTTTTCTTTTGGGGTTTAGAACGCTTGTTAGCTTGACGAACCAATGCATTGGCGTCACTTAATTCTTCAGTATCAGCTTTTAGGTCCAATTTACCATCGCTTAGCTCTCTTAAGTGGTCGAAAATAATTTTATCTGACACCGAATCTTTATTCCAGTTCAAATAACACTTTTTCATGTGATTGGCGATGTTGAACATCAAACCATCTTTCATTTCACCGTCTTCAATCTTGATGGCTTCGTCAATCATCCGCTTGATGTTGTTGCCATAAAATCTATACTTTGGAAAATTTTGTGGATAAGGTAAAGGTTCTGGTCTAGCGTAAAGTTCTTCTCGTGAAGGCTTTGGAAATGGTGATTCTACATCCAATTCGAAATTACTGATAATAAACAGCTGATCCCATAATTTATGTTGAAAATCGGGAACGTCCCTTAAGTGTGGATTCATGTTACCCATAACATCCACAATACCCTTGGCTGTATTATTTCTTTTTTCATCGTCCTCAATGGTTTTTGCATATTCTACCATTTTTTGGATATGTCTTCCGTATTCTGGAATCTTTAATTCGTTTCTTTCAGAATTATACTCGAGGTAAGTTATCAATTGTCTATGTTTTAAATAAGGATTGCAAAATAAGCATTTAATTTTACTCTGGTTAAAGAGAAATCACATTCTCAATTTCTTCTCCTACTTGTTTATACTTTTCGATGACAATATCTGGAGATTTAAGGGTCACATTTATAGAAACGCTGGTATATTTGCCCTTTGAAGATTTTTTTGTTGAAATAACAGCTCCAAGATTGTCAAAAATGGAAATCAAACGATCTACATTTTTTTGATCTGAAGACGGAAGAATAAATTTATATAAATATGATGCGGGCCAGTCACTCGTTTTTTTGAGTCTTTTACGCAACGTTTTATAAAATTCATCTGATGATTTATCGGACTTCATTCTTGATAGTTTTTATGCAAATATACTGTTATTACCTATTTTTATAAATTATAGTATCATTAATCTATGACCAAATTTAAACCAGTTAAGAATCTACTTATAGGAGGACCAAGTACCGGAAAATCTACTGTTCTTGAAGCCTTATCTGATAGAGGATATTGGTGTTTTTCTGAAATTTCCCGAGAAGTCACTTTAGAAGCCAGACAACAAGGAATAGAACATTTATTTCTGGATGAGCCCCTTAAGTTTAGTGAAATGCTTCTGAAAGGTAGAATCAAACAATTTGAAGAAGCAGAACTCACAGACACGTCTCATGTTTTTATCGACAGGGGAATCCCGGATGTGACCGCTTACATGGATCATTTTGGGGAAACTTATCCTGAAGAATTTGTCAAAGCTAATGGTCACTACAAATACGATAATGTGTTTTTATTTCCGATTTGGAATGATATTTACATTCAGGATGATGAGCGTTTTGAAGATTTGAAACTCGCCAAAAACCTCCAGGATGCTTTAATAAAGACTTATCAAGATCTTGATTATACACTCATTGAGGTTCCTAAAGCCAGGATAGATAAACGCATCGAATTCATTTTAGATACCATTCAAAAAAAATGACATCCACTCCCCTAGACATATTAAATACCTATTGGGGATACGAGAGTTTCAAACCCTCTCAGGAAATGGCAATCAGATCTGCTTTGGAGGGGAAAGATACCTGCGTTTTTTTGCCAACAGGTGGTGGAAAATCCATTTGTTTTCAAATTCCAGCTCTGGTCACTCCTGGAATTTGCCTTGTCATTTCTCCACTGGTAGCGCTCATGCAAGACCAGGTTGAGAATTTGAAGTCCAGAGGAATCAAAGCGCAACTGTTAAAAAGCGGTATGCCTTACAAAGAAATTGATCAGAAACTAGACAACTGCATCTATGGTAACTACAAGTTTTTGTATTTGTCTCCAGAACGCCTTCAGCAGGATTTAGTTCAGCAGCGAATTGCTAAGATGAATGTGAATTTTATAGCGGTAGATGAAGCTCACTGTATATCTCAGTGGGGACACGATTTCCGGCCGGCTTACCGACAAATTCAAATTTTAAAAGACTTACATCCTAGAGTTCCAATTATTGCCTTGACAGCTACTGCGACGACTCAGGTTAAAAAAGACATTTGTGAAGAATTGGAGCTTTCTACACCAACTCTTGTCGAAAATAGCTTTGAACGCCAAAACATCGTGTTTCTAAATGAGTTCTCGAATGATAAAATGAACGACTTATTTCTACTGCTTCAAAACTCTGAACCCAGCAGTATTGTTTATGTGCGGAACCGTTCTGCCTGCATGGAGTTATCGGATTATCTAAATAAAAAAGGCTTAAAATCTACTTTTTTTCATGGTGGAATTACCCAAACTGAAAAGCAAAACCGTTTGGAATCCTGGTTAGCTGAAACTCAACACATCATGATTGCTACCAATGCATTTGGGATGGGAATTGATAAGGCTAACGTGAGACAGGTGATCCATTACCACCTGCCAGAAAGCATGGAGAGCTACTACCAGGAAGCTGGGAGAGCTGGAAGAGACGGGGTAATCTCAAAGGCAATTGTCCTTTATAATGAAAGCGATAAACAACGTTTGACCAATCAATTTATTAAGACAATACCAAGCTTTGAAGCGGTACAAATGGTTTATAATGCCATAATGAAAAATTTTAAGGTGGCTTACGGAGAAGGTGAAAACAAAGTCTTTGATTTCAATTTTCATGAGTTTTGCTTGAGGTATAAATTACAGACTATTTTAACCTACAATACCTTAAATCTACTGGATAGATTGAGTGTGATAAGCCTGGACAAGTCGTTTCAAAAAAAAACGAAGTTAAAGTTTCTGGTTTCAAGTGAAAAGTTGATACGGTTTATTGATCAACACACCCAATATGCCTTGTTGGTAAGAACACTGCTAAGAACCTACGGTGGTGTTTTTGAGCAAGAATTGGCCATTAACACTCAATTGCTCAAGAAAAAGACCGGTTTTAACGATTCTGAAGTCTACTCACAACTGGAAGCTTTGGAAAAACACGGGTTGCTTTCTGCTGAATTTATAAAGCAAGATTTGAGCATCACCTTAATTCCTCCACGCGAGGACAAGTATACTTTAAATCCGTTGAGGAAGTACATAGTACAGTATCAAGAAAACAAGCTCAAAAAAGCCCAAACCGTACTGGACTACATTGAAGAGAATACGAAATGCTTACAAAGTTTTATATTGGACTATTTTGGTGAAAAAGACTTCAAAGCTTGTGGGAGCTGTAGTAATTGTATTAAGAATAAGGCGAACGCAAAAGGAAAGCTCAGCTCCAGGTCATATAAAAGCATTGAGCTAATGGTCTTGAAAGCATTACATGAAACAGAATTAAATTCAAAAGAACTTATACAAAGCAGCGAATTTTCAAAAGCGGCGATCCTTAATACCTTGCAAAGGCTTTTGGAAAGCGGGAAAATAAAATTGACCTCTAAAAATACTTATATTAAAAATATATGAAAACCTTACGAATACTGTTTATGGGAACTCCAGAGTTTGCCGTAGGCATTCTGGACCATTTAATAGCCTCCGAAGCCACAATTGTTGGGGTGGTAACTGCTCCAGATAAGCCCGCTGGACGAGGAAAACGACTACACTCTTCTGCAGTAAAACAATACGCAGAAAACCATAACTTAGAAGTCTTGCAGCCTACAAATTTGAAATCTGAAGCTTTTCAAGCTGATTTGAAGCGTTTGGATCCTAATCTTATGGTGGTGGTAGCCTTTAGAATGTTACCAAAAAAAGTTTGGGATTTTCCAGAGCATGGCACCTTCAATCTTCATGCATCGCTTCTGCCTCAGTATCGGGGTGCAGCACCGATCAATTGGGCAATTATCAATGGTGAAAAGGAAACTGGGGTCACAACCTTCTTTATCGATGAAGAAATAGATACTGGAAAAATAATCAATTCTAAACGCATCTCCATTGAAGCTAAAGATGATGTAGAAAGCCTTCATGACAAGCTTATGGCTCTTGGAGCTGAACTAGTAATAGAGACAGTAAATTCCATAGAAAATGGTACTGCTAATCCTAAATCTCAAAGATTTAATGGACCTTTAAAGTCTGCTCCAAAGCTTACGAAAGAGAATACCAAAATAGATTGG
>CAZOAD010000021.1:609-20573 GCA_964577705.1 uncultured Mesohalobacter sp. | reverse complement strand
TTTCCAACAGCTTGGACAGTACTTCAGATGAATGAAGAGGTTATAAAAGTAAAGATCTTTAGGGTGATTGGAGAGAGAGCAGATCATCAAAATACTCTTGGGAGTTCTTTTTACAGTAAAGAAGATAAAAGCATTTGCGTAGCAGTTGAGGATGGATACATTCACATAAAAGAATTGCAATTTCCTGGAAAGAAACGTATGGAATCCCATGCGCTGGTGAATGGAATGGGTTGGGAAACTGACCTTAGATTTTTATAAAATCGGGTTTTCGAGAGGATTAATTTATTAAAATCTGACTCAAAAGCCTGTTTTTTGCCTATTCTGCAAGGATTTTATGTGGAAATTCTTGCACAGTAATATTTTCCATATAAATTTGTAATGTGTTAATAAAATGTTTAATCAACAAAATCTAAATTTTACATTATGAACAAAACGAATTTAATCGATGCCATGGCAGAAGATGCTGGTGTAACTAAAGCAGAAGCTAAAAAAGCATTAGAGTCTTTCCTAGAAAACGTTGAAGGCGCTCTTAAAAAAGGAGATCGCGTTTCTTTAGTTGGATTTGGATCTTGGTCTGTATCTAAAAGAGCTGCACGTGAAGGTAGAAACCCACAAACAGGTAAAACTATCAAAATCGCTGCTAAAAATGTAGTAAAATTCAAAGCTGGATCTGATTTGCAAAAAGCGGTCAACTAAGCTAACTAAGCTACATTACTTTAGAATTTAAAGACCTTTTTGTAAAAGGTCTTTTTTTATTGTCTTTTTTGATTTTTTTTGTTAAATTGTTAAGCTAAATTAGAGTTATGGAAAGACTTCAACCCAACCGAGGAGATGTATTGGTGTCGGAACCATCTACAATTGGTGATATAACTTTTAATCGCTCGGTCATATTACTTGCACACTTAGATCAAGAAGGTGCAGTCGGCTTTATTATCAATAAGCCTCTTGACTTTAATCTTGAAGAATTGATTCCTGAAATTGAAGAGAATTTTAAAATTTTCAACGGGGGTCCTGTGGAGCAGGAAAATCTTTATTTCATTCACGATGTCCCTCATCTTATTACAGATAGTGTAGAAATAAAAGATGGAATTTACTGGGGTGGCTCTTTTGAGATGATAGTAAATTTGATCAATAGCAAACAAATAACACCTAAAAATATTAAATTTTTTCTTGGCTATTCGGGTTGGGATCCAGATCAGCTGGAAACTGAAATTGATTTGAGAACCTGGATTATCGATTCTGAAACAAAGTCCAATGATATACTCAATTCACTTAAAGACGGTCAGTATTGGCAGGAAAAAATGAAAGATCTTGGAGGAGACTATCTACTGTGGTCCAATGCTCCAGATAACCCTAATTACAATTAAACCTCTGCCAGTCTAGCTTTAGCATTCAGCTTACCAACTAAGCTTTTTGCCACCGTATTTGAATAGGTTTTCTTTCTGTATTTCGTTATAGACTGTACACCTTGTATGGCATTGGTATAAAAAATCTCATCTGCTTTTTGAAGTTCAAATGGAGAGATAGATTCTTCTTTCAATGTGTAATCTTCTGATTTACCTAAAATTTCTATCAGCTGTTTACGTATAATTCCGTTGAGGCAACCATCAGACAAAGGTGGCGTCTTGATTTCCTCACCTTTTACCATGAAAATGTTTCCATTGGTAACTTCTAAAACAGATTTCTTTTCGTTGATAAGAAAGCAATTATCAAAATCATTTTCCTTAGCGTATATGCCTGCTAGAATATTGACCAGCTTGTTATTGGATTTGATTGTTGAAAGCATTCCAGATTGCACGTAATGATCTTTAAATAGCTCTACCTCATAGGGCTCTTCACTCAAAGTGAAAAATGCAGTATCCAATAGCTTGGTAGATATGACGTAACCTATAGAATTATCTTCTGGAGTGTAATACCCACCTTCATTTCTATGAATGTTGATTTTAACTCGAACTGAAGCTTTCTCTAGATTATTGGCTTTGACAAGTTCAACTATCTTTTCTTCTAAATATTCTGGAGAAAATTCCATTGGAATGGACATTCTCAAGATCCTCATAGAGGACATTAATCTAAAATAGTGAGCTTCCCAAAACATGATTTTGGAGTTGATAACTCTTAGAGTTTCGAATAAACCATCACCATAGTTATATCCTCTGTTGGTAAGCTTTAGAGATGAATTTTCAATAGATTGTAATTCGCCGTTTATAAAGACGTTCATAGACACTTTGTATTTACGATGAACCTAAAATTTGCTTCAAGTCAGATACCATATTCTCCCACAGCATTTTACCTTCATCCACTTCATCCTCCTCGGCAAAATCTGTAATCATAAGCGAAACATCTTTGGTGATTTCATCGACCTGAATTTTCATCTCAAAGTAATAATTCATGCCTTCTTCATCGTCTGCGGTCCATCTCAACTTGATCCGATCGTCTGTTTTTTTGGAAAGCAGTTTGGCTTGCTCCTCACTACCTTCCCAGATAAAGTTGAAAAGCTCACCTCTAGAATTCACATTATCTGCAAACCATTCGCTTAAGCCAGAAGGTGTAGATATATATTGATACAGTAAGGATGGAGAGGCTTGAATTGGAAATTCTAATTCGTATTTGACTTTATCACTCATTTCATTCTATTTTAGATTGAAAAAGCAATATATGGATAATTGGGTGAAGTATAAAAACTTTAATTGAAATTATTCTATAAACAAATTTGCTAAAGCAAAAGATAATATTATCTTTGCAAACCTTTTAAAAAGGCGTGGTAGCTCAGTTGGTTAGAGCGTCGGATTCATAACCCGGAGGTCACGAGTTCAACTCTCGTCCACGCTACACTTTAACAATAAGGCTGAGAATTTTCTCAGCCTTATTTATTTATAACTCCTCCTTACCCATTTTTGTCGTTTATGTTCACTCATAGTTTATAGAGAACAATTTTCGAGATGAATTAGCTAATTCTTAAACCTTAAAATAAATTTGAGTTAAAGCCTTAAATAGCTTATCTTCAATGCATAAGAGTTGCGAAAGGTATTAACTATGAAATTAAATTCTTTAATTAACAATTTGCCTGGTCTATTTTACCGAACCAAAAACGACAAGAATTGGACAGCAGAATTCATGAGCGAAGGCTGTTTTAAACTAACAGGGTATCGGAGTGAGGAATTTTTAAATAAAGAGGTATACTTAGGTCAAATCATTTTAGAAACTGATCGTGAAACCATTTGGGATACCGTTCAAAATGCCTTGGCAAAACGTGATGCTTTTAATATAGAATACCGTATGAAGCATAAAAATGGTTTCATACTTCATATTTGGGAACAAGGTCAGGGTATTTATGATGAAAAAAATAACCTTATGGCCATTGAGGGGTTTATCCAGGATATTTCACATCAAAAAAAAACAGAGATGCGGTTGAGGGCAGAACAAGAAAAAAACGAAGCCTTATTGGAGGCCATACCTGATACGATGTTTATACAAGATTTTGATGGTAACTATTTAGACTGTTTCGCTTCAGATCCCCATTCACTTTTTTTGCCTAAACATAAGCTGCTTGGCAAAAACATGAAAGATGTCCTACCCTACTCTGTTTTTGAACCTATTCAAAAGGCTCACCAGCGAGCTATTGATACTCACAAATTGCAAATCATAGAATATGAGATGCCAGATGGAGAAGAAGCTAAATTTTTTGAGGCTCGTGTAATTCATTTAAATGAGCATGGCTTGCTTACCATCATTAGAGACATGACCTCTAAAAAAGTATCAGATGATTTATTATATCTAAGAAAAAGAGCCTTGGATGCTACTACCAGTGGTATTTTGATTGCAGATGCACTCCTAAGTGATAATCCTATAGTTTATGCTAATAGTGCTGTTGCAAAAACCACAGGCTACAGTACGACAGATTTTATAGGAAAAAACTGCAGGTTTCTACAAGGAACTGATCAAAATCAGGAGGGAGTAAAAATTATGGCTAACGCTATCAAAAAAGAAGAGTCTTGCAACGTGGTACTTCGCAACTACAAAAAAGACGGTTCACTGTTTTGGAATGAAATTTCACTTACACCCATCTTCAACACTCAACAAAAATTAACTCACTTCATAGGTGTACAAAACGACATTAGTTCACGAAAGAAAAAGGAGTTTATAAAAAATGCCAACCAGTATGTTTTAGATATGATTATTCAACACGAACCTTTAGAAGGTATTGGTCAAAAAATAGTTGAAACTATTGAGACAGCCATACCAAGCTGCATGGGTTCTATCTTCTTAGTCAACAAGAAAGAAAATTCTCTTCAAAAGTTAACTGCTCCTAATTTGCCCTCAAGTTTCAAAAAGAGTATTGAAAACATAAGCATAGGTAAAAACAAAGCCTCTTGTGGGACGGCAGTCTTTTTAAAGAAAGAAATTATAGTTGAAGATATTGGTAAAAGTTCGTTATGGAAAAATTTTAAAGAAAAAGCTCTTTCTGAAAATTTAAAATCCTGTTGGTCGTTTCCCATCTTTTCTTCCAATCAAGAAGTTCTTGGTACTCTTGCTGTATACTCCAATACCATACGTCAACCTTTAGAAGCTGAGATTGAAATTATTTGGGATATAACCCGAGCTGCAAGCATTGCTATAGAGCAACATACTGTAAATAAGGCCTTAAAAAAAAGTTCTCAAAAACTTATGGCCTATGCAGAAGAACTAGAGAGTAAGGTTGTGCAACGAACCAACGAATTAAGAAATATGGTTCAAAAATTAACGGAATCCAACTTGAGTCTGGAAGACCAAATTCTTGAAACCAAAATAGCAGAGCAAAGAGCAATAAAAAGTAAATTTTTACTGGATAACATTTCGCAAAACTTCCCTAAAGGCTTCGTTGCTGTTGTAAATTCAGAAATCAAGATAGAGTTTATTGCTGGAGAGGAAGCTGAAGAGCTTGGTTTTTCAAATTTGGCATCTAAACGTGCAACCTTTGATATGATAAAAGGTATACCCGAAAAAATAAAAAAAAGAGTTAGAGACTTTATTGTCAAAACATTTAATGGCGAGCACTGTTCCTTTGAAATTTACTTCAAAAATAAAACCTATTTAGTGAATACTACTCCCCTATTTAATTCAGATCACGTAATAGAACAGGTGCTGTTGGTCCATAATAACATTAGTCTTCAAAAAGATGCGGAGCATGAAATACTTAATAATCTAAAGAAAGAACAAGAACTAGGTGAAATAAAGTCTAGATTTATTTCTATGGCCTCCCATGAGTTTAGAACCCCACTAAGTGCTATATCATCTTCTGCTATATTAATTGAAAAATTAAATTCTCATGGAAATGAGCTTAAGCGAATACATCATGTTTCTAAAATTAAAAAGAATATTAAAAATCTAGTTATAATTCTTAATGACTTTCTATCCCTAAGTAAACTAGAAGAAGGCAAAGTGAAAGCTGAGCTTACTTCGTTTGATCTTATCAAGTTTTCAGAAGCTATTTTAGAAGAAATGGAGGGCATCAAAAAAAGGGGACAACAAATTATTTTTAATACTCAACTCCCTAAAGTTGAAGTGAGTTTGGACTCAAAATTAATGCGCCATATTTTATTTAATTTACTTTCTAATGCCATAAAATACTCTGAAGAGGATAAAAAAATCATCTACACAATTAGTTTCGAGGAGAAGCAATTGAGTGTTGAAATACAAGATCAAGGCATTGGCATTCCAAAAAAAGATCGAGCTAAGATTTTTGAGCGTTTTCATCGTGCACAGAATACTACCAATATTCAAGGTACAGGTCTAGGATTACATATTGTCAAGCATTATGCAGAACTTATGAAGGGTAAAATTACTTTTAAAAGTGATGTTCACAAAGGCTCCACTTTTTATTTAAAATTCCCAAAAACCAACTTAACATCCAAAGCCCATGAAAACCATAGTTTTAATTGAAGACAACAAAGATGTACGAGAAAATACGGCAGAAATTCTTGAGCTAGAACATTATAAAGTGACTACAGCAGAGAATGGTCAAATCGGTGTGGAAACGGTGATTCAAATTATTCCAGATCTCATTATTTGTGATATTATGATGCCAGTATTAGATGGATATGAAGTTTTTGAAAGATTGAGTAAGCATCCCAGCACTTCTAGTATTCCATTTATCTTTTTATCTGCAAAATCAGAAAAAACTGACTTCAGAAAAGGAATGAATTTAGGCGCAGATGATTACCTCACTAAGCCGTTTGAAGAAAAAGAATTACTAGAAGCAGTGGATTGTAGGATCAGGAAAAATGATTTCCTAAAAAGAGAATTTTCAAAAAACTTAGAGGGAATCACTAATTTTTTAAAGGAAGCCTCTCAGTATTTAAATATTGAAGAGCTTTCAACTCATCGAGAACTCAAAAGTTACACCAACAAAGACCACATTTTTTCTGAAGGATCCTCTGCCCGTCAATTGTATTTTATAGATAGTGGGCACATAAAAACCTATCGAATTACAGAATCTGGAAAGGAATTTGTAACAGGTTTTTTTGGTCCTGGAGATTTCATTGGACAATTTTCCTTGCTTAATTCTAAGGGTGTCTATCTTGAAAATGCAATTGTAATAGATGCCGCTGAAGTTTATATGATTCCCAAAACAGATTTTACTACTTTATTATATCAAAATAGGGATATAGCTAAGAAGTTTATAGAAATGATCTCACATAATTTGGCAGAAACTCAAGACCAATTAGTTGATATGGCTTTTTCTACGGTAAGGAAAAAAACGGCAAAAGCCCTTCTAGATTTACATCATAAAGGGATTATTCACGATGATCCAGACAAAGGAGTTGGCATTCCCAGAGAAGATTTTGCTGGACTCATAGGGTCTGCTACAGAAACTGCAATAAGAATGCTATCAGAATTTAGACAGGAAGGATTAATCGGTATGAGTTCTAAAAGTAAACTTATTATTCTGGATAAAACAAAGCTTAAGCATATAGCAGAATTCGAAAATTAAACCTTTACTGCATCCTTTTTTTAATTACAACACTTATTGAAACTCTTTAGTTTGTACTGATGTACATCATAGATTTAACTCCAAAGCAATCTTAAATTTAGTTGGTGGTTAAGATAATTTACTCTCATCAATTAGCAATTTAGGAGCTTATGGATAAGCAAAGTCAACAAAAGGTAACTTTCATCAAAGACTATTCTGATTTTAGTCAAACTGAAAAAGCACTTTTAGATTTAACGAATGACAAGAGTTTTAATTCGCAGTTTTCTATTATTGGTAAACTGAGTGATGAAAATTATCCGACCAAACGTTTTACTTCCGGACGATTTCTGATAGAAGATAGACTTATAAAAATGTTAGGCGCTTCAGTTACTTATGGTAAAGTTGTAAATTCAGAAATTGGTACGCTTATAGTCATTGGTTTTTTAGCTTCTTATTTTCTTCAAGAGGTGGAAGGAAAGACTCTGGGATCACTTTCTGAAGGACCGTATGGTATTATCAGAGGTCTTGGATTTAGTAATGAAGAAACTGCTTACTTCATCAAAGCAGTAGATGCAGGACATTTTTTACTACTCATTAGAGATTACCAACACGTGTTGAATAAGCTTAAAAAAACACTAGCAATTTAAAGATCACCACGAGTCATATACATTTATAGTATAGTACTTTTTCACTCCATTGCTATTAAATATATAACACCAAACTTAATTATAAAAGTCAAATGAAGATGTCAAACATGAATCAAACACCTAAACGCGACTACTGACTTAAGTCATTTTATTTTAGAAGAATAGACTGCAACTTTACATCTCACATCATTAAACCCATTTCTTATGAATAAGGATCTAATAAATATCGAAAATAAGGAGGAATTTCGGCTTTTAGTGACACAAACTTATACGGAACTCGTTCGTCTTAAGAAAAATGAAGATAAAACTTCATTTAATGAATATTTTATGAAGATGACACCTAAAATTAGGAAGTATATTGATGGTAGGTTAATTACAGCTATTTTGAAAGGTCATTTTTCCAAAAATAAATATAAGGCAGACGATATTATCGACCAGCTATTTATAGAAATATATGATCATATTGATGAGATCAAAGATGAAAAAGAGTTTTACCTCTGGTTGTTTAAAAAAACCAATGAACTCCTTGAGGATATTGAAGTAGAAGAAGAATTTGATGATTATTTCTTCAAAAATATCGATGAGTACACAAAACCTGAATGGGATGAATTACAAGAAAAGTATAGTACTGACGGAGATGGAGATTTTGTAATGTTAGAAGAATTTGATGACCCCTCTTACAATCATCACCAATACACCCTAAATCATGTTTTTATAGAAGATAATGAAAAAGCATTAATAGCTAAAATTGACAAAGACTTGAGCAGTCAGGATTTAAAAAATCACATCAGAACAGTCCTTATCAATTTGCCATTTCCAATGCGACACGTTTTTGAGTTGGCAACCCACCATCACTTAGAACTGGAAGAAATTGGACGACTCACAAATAGAACAGTAAAAGACGTAAAGAAATTATTAAAACAGGCTAAAGACGCTTTACAAATAAGCCTTTTCAATAGATATCCTGCAAGGTGAGTTCCTCCTCTACTTAAAACATTGGATTCGCTGTTTTTATATAATTTATTAGAGTAATTTATTTATATAAAAATTATAGTAATGAGTTTTTTAAACGAGACGATAATACCTGGAAATCATGGTAAAATCTTTGGGACCAATGCTGAACGTATTAAAGATTTAGAAGACATCAAAGAAAGAATTTTGGAATTGAAGGAATCAAAGCGGTAAATATCAATTTTGAAATATTTCCGAGAGAATTTACAATTCAGACTTCTAAGATGGTCAAGTTAGATGCTGTTGAAAAGCAAGTAAATGCCGTTGGTTTTCATTCTATACCAAAGGAAACCTTCAAGCTATAAATTGAAGTAAGAAGACATTAAATAAATAATTGAAAACCCTAAAACATAATATCATGTCTAAAAATGAAATAAACCCTAAAAGAGAATTACTACTTGGAGCTGGACTAGATGTCTTACATTTTGAAAGTCGTGAGTGGTTAAGCAAGATTGAATTTTGGAAGGATGAGTTAAGATTTTTCAATACTCTTTTAATGAAAAACAAGTCTTCAAAAGAAAAAAATACGATCTACGAAGACATGCTTATCATGCTTGATGACTTACAAACTGATTCTTTTGAAATGTTGAAAGGCAACATAACCTCTCATGATAACCTGTTATCTGCTATGATAAAATCTGTAAATACAATTTCAGATGAGTCTTATCGCGAAAAGCACAGAGTAATCCAAAATCAAATAAGTTCATTTGAAAGCGATTTTAATGCTTTTAAAAAGCTTGTATTTAAGCATGAGAAAAGCCTCTTAAAATAGATTTGAATATCATACATTTTTTGACCTTTAATTAAAACAGTAATATGCCTAATTTTTAATAATATTTTAAATACTTATGGAATTACTATTGCATAGAAACAGTTACAAAGTAGCAGACTCAGTTCAAAATTTTATGAACTTTTATTATTCATCATCCATGAAACACTTAGCCAGTGATCTTCTGGATGAAGGATTACTACCAGGTCAGATTAGTGAAGCGATTTCAGCAGCTATTACAGCAGCAAAAGCTTCAAATATAGAAATCTGTAAGCATTTCATGCTTGTGTATAGCGGAATAGACAGAACCATAATTCGAGACTGCAAACTTTCAGATCTGGGCTATGGATTGGTGATTATTAATGCAGATTCTAGCCTCTGCTCCATTAGCAAATTTCAAGTAGAAGTTTTGAATACTTATTTTGAAAAATATTTATAAGAACTACTTCACACCTAACCAACATCTTGGTTTTTTTGATTTAACCTGGATAGATACTCCATTTTTAAGTTCTAGTGTTTTAGTGTTGTATTTAAGCCTTCAATTAGGGAACCTATAATTGAAACTAAGCCTATTTTTTTTAGTCTATTTCATTTGATAACGCTTATACCATTTGACTAATTCATACCAAATTACAGATAAAAAACCAATGGATACAGCATTGAGGATATAGCTTAGTTTTAAAATTTCAAAATTGAAAAATTGATTAAATGCAGGAACGACTAACAGTAGTGCAGTTAGAACTACAGTGATGAGAATCATAGCCGGTAAAAGATTATTCTTGTAAGTTAGGGTAGTAAAAATAGAGTAACGAAATGAACGATTAACTAGGGTCAAAAATAAATTTGCCGAAATAAGGGTTACAAAGACCATAGTTCTAGTTGCGTTTTCGCTTAATTCAATAGACACTGCATATCGATAGATGAATAATGCTCCCAAAGTGATCAATAAACCTTGAGTAATACTTGTCATCAACTCTTTTTGATTAAAAAAAGCATCACTTGGTGGACGTGGCTTTTGGGTCATCATGTCTTTTTCTAATGGCTCATTTTCATAAATAATACTACAGGTAGGTCCCATAATCAATTCAAGAAATATAATATGAACAGGACTAAAAATATTGGGGTAAGTCCATCCTAAAATAAGTGGAATAAATACGATAAGTATGATAGGAATATGAATGGATATAATATACTGAATCGCTTTTTTTAAATTGGTGTATATGCGCCTACCCATAGCAACGGCAACCACCATGCCGGAAAGGTCGTCTTCCAACAAGATTAACGAAGCAGCATCTTTTGCAATTTCAGTTCCCTTTTCACCCATAGCAATGCCAATATGAGATGCTTTTAATGCAGGAGCATCGTTGACGCCATCTCCGGTCATGGCTACTATATCATGATTTGCCTTTAGCGCTTTTATAATTTTCAATTTAGCCTCTGGATACATCCTGGTAAAGATCGAACAGGTTTTTACTCTCTCTCTTAATTCATCTTCACTGAGCGACATGAGTTCATCACCAGAAATACTATTTTCATATCCGTGAAAACCAATTTCTTTTGCAATAGCAGTAGTTGTGGCAGCATTATCTCCTGTGATAATGTTTACTTTAATTCCTGCTTTGTAAAAGTTCTCAAACACAGATTTAATGTTTTCTTTAGGTGGATCGTAAAAAGCTATAACACCTATAAAATCAAAAAGAAACTCTTGTTGATGTTCTGGAAAATTATTTCCATTAAAATGTGACTCCCCTACACCTAAAACCCGATACCCTTCTCCACTAAGAACATCTATAGCACTGTTAACCTTTTGTAATTCTATATCGCTAAGATGAGACACCTCTAATAATGCCTCAGGTGCACCTTTGGCTGCAATGATTCGATTTCCAGTTTTATTTTCAAAAAGGTGAGTCATCATTGGCGGTTTACCACCTAAAGGGTATTCATGAATGATTTTATAATGTTGTCTTTCGTCCAGTTGGGTAATTTCTTCATAAGACTTGTGCAAAGCAATTTCCATAGGATCAAAGGGGATGGGTTCACTCGCCCACATCGACAATCGTATAAGGTCTTTTTCTGCAATTCCAAATTCGTCTTTACTACAGATCTTCTGAGCAGAAAGCGAATATACTTTAGCCAATGCCATTTTATTTTGGGTTATAGTACCTGTTTTATCTGAACAAATCACTGTAGCACTTCCTAAAGTTTCAACGGTTTTAATCTGTTTTACGATAATTCCTTTTTTCATCAACCTATAAGAACCTAAGGCCATAAAAGTTGTAAAGGCTACTGGGATTTCTTCTGGAAGGATGGACATAGCCAGTGTAAGAGCGTGAAGCAAACTGTCCCAAATCTGAAAAGAATTATAAAAATTGATTCCCCAAACTATTAGGAAAACGATAGCCCCAATTGCTACCATTTTCTTAACAAAATTATTAATCTGCCGCTCTAGAGGGGTTTTCTCTTCTTTAATGTCTTCTAGACTTTTGCCAATTTCTCCTAGTCGAGTATCATTGCCTATAGCTGTTACTACAGCTATAGCAAGACCGCTAGCAACTGTAGTCCCCTTGTAAATAAACCGATCGTCTACAGTTGAACTTTTAAAAACTGAAAGCGACTCTCCAGTTAAAAGAGATTCATTGACAGAAAAGTCATTCGATTGTACAATTTTGGCATCAGCCGAAATATTAATGCCCTCTTCAACAATCATGTAATCTCCTAAAACCAACTCCTCGCTTTTTATATCCACTGTTCGACCATTGCGGATAACATTACAATTGGTTTGAGAAAAGATTTTAAGTTTGTCTAGTGCATTTCTACTTCGGTGTTCCTGATAAAGAGATATTGTGGATACCAACACAATTGCCACAGCCAGAAATATTCCTTCATCTACATTACCGCTAAAAAAATAAATGACAGAAGCTACCAGTAATAAGATAACCATCGGTTCTTTTAGTAGACTCTTAAGAGCTTCAAAGCTAGCATAAACCTTTTTGGTCTTAAAGCTATTGCTTCCGTATCGTTCTCTAGACTGAAGAACTTGCTTAGAGGTTAAGCCTTTTATAGCTATATTTTCAATGGTCATGAAATTTTGATGTTAAAAAAGCTATCGCTTAGGAGATGAGATCTGCTGTATACACTAGTTAATTATTATTTCTTTTTTCTTCTTCCACATAATGCTCCAGCAAGCTGTGTAGGGCTTCAAGATAATTCTGCATGACTTTTTTATCCATATGGGGAGAGTCAGAATTAGGTAGGGTTAACGGGTTTTCATCCAAACTTCGATATAGCTCAGGAAAGCTGGTTTCTATATGGTTTGTAAGTTGAGTAATCTCCTGGAGTGTGGTGTGTAAGTCTTTCATAAAAACTGTAATTCAGAATTGAAATAAGAGGTTATTGAGGCTCAATGCCAAGGTGCTTTACTAAGTCCTCTCCAGCAATAAGGTATTCTGTAATTTTAAAAACCTCTCTTCGCTGATTTCTAAAATCTTTGACAAATTGAGCAAATTCATCTTCAAGTCCTTCATGTTCCAATCTAAATTGATGAGAATCTAGAGGAGAAGAGTCGTCGATTAGTTCTGCTAAATGATGTAAATGCTGATTGATTTTATTTAGCAGTGAAACACACTGTTTATCTACTTTAAGCAAATTGATTTCAATTTCTAATACTTGGTCAATATTTTCTCGTTTGGAAATCTTAAGAAAATACTTATCAATAAGGTGATGTAGAAAATTCAAATCTTCGCCGTAGAAAGAAATATCAGATTTCCAGTGCTCAGTTAACACATAAAGTCCCTGCCAGTTAGCTTTACTTATAAAATTGCCTTTTGGCCTTTTTCCAAAATCATTCATTTAGTTCTCTTTCTTCTATAAAAATAAATAGAAGCGAGAAGCTTACAGCTGACTTAAGTCAGTTGTAAGCTTCTTTTTAAAATGATCTAAGTCATTAATTTACATAGGATAGCAAAGTAAATTAGGTCTCTCAATTTAATTTATAGCAGAAGCATGAAAACCATACTGTATACAACCGATTATTCAGACCAATCCATTCCTGCTTTTCGATATGCTCAAGGAATAAGTGCAAAGATGAATGCAAAGCTAATAGTTATCCATGTGTTTGATTATCCTAGCATGCTGGATGATATGGATTTAAAGCACGAAGATCCTTTTCCCAATATGGGAGCTTATGCAACTAACATACATAAAACTTTGCTTGAAGAGTTTTGCACTAAACATCTAGACCCAAGCTTAAAAAATTTAACTCTTGAAGTAGAAGCCATAGAAAATAACTCTATAGTCGATGGTATTATTTCTATGGCAGATGAAATCAAAGCCTCTTTGATCATCATAGGAATGAAAGGAGGCAGCAGGTTAAAAGAAATACTTATGGGAAACACAGCAAAGCAACTACTCAAAGCAGCAGCTTGTCCTGTTCTAGCCATTCCTAAACAAGCGGATTATAAAGAAATTGAAACTATAGCCTACCTCACTGATTTTGAGGAAGAAGACCTTGGAGTTATCAATAAGCTAATTGAAATTGCACAACCATTTGGTGCCCATATTCGTGTTATACACATTACTAAAACAAAATCAAATAGCAGACATGACTTTCAATACAACAAAAAGAAAATTGAAGACCAAGTTGATT
Organism: uncultured Mesohalobacter sp.; assembly: GCA_964577705.1. Lineage (GTDB taxonomy): Bacteria > Bacteroidota > Bacteroidia > Flavobacteriales > Flavobacteriaceae > Psychroflexus. The sequence goes on along the minus strand of CAZOAD010000021.1, from coordinate 6,552 downwards.
ACCCAAACCTGGAAGTTGAATTGATAAAGGCTAAGACTATTTTTGAAGGCTTAACAAATTACATTAAACAGGCAAAACCAGATCTGATTGCGGTACTTGAAAGAGAGAGCAAAAGTTTGTCTTCTCAATTATTTCACAGAGATATAGTGAAAAGAATGAAGTCTTATGTAAAGACTCCATTACTAAGCTTGAATGCAAAAAATTATGGGATTTTTCACATATAAACCAAAGACTTAACACGATGTCCAAAAGGATTTTTAAAATAATTATAGGTATAGCTCTAGCTATTGCCCTTTTATTTTACTTTACTAAAGAGTTCTATGATAAAGAATTTCTTATCCTCTTTTCTAGCCTAAATTTTTTGATTCTAAGCCTGGGAGTTCATGGATTGATAGCACATTCGTTTCGTATTAAAAATAAAGAAGAGCTAATTGTTTTTCCTCTTCTGATGTGGGTACTTTGGGCTATTATGTTTCTGGCTTTTGTATTCTTCGTTCTGCCCATGTATTGCAATAACTTTTTAGTTTAAGAAGTTGAGAAAAAATTTAAAACGCCTTATAAGTTTTCAGTTTATTCTTCAATAATTGATTTTCCTTTTGTAATTCTTCCACCTGTTTTAACAAATGATAGATTGCATCTATGCCTTCTAGATTGATATTAAGATCGTAATGCAAGCGCATCATTTTTTCTACTTCGTGAAGCTGCTTGGTTTGAAGGAATTCATCCTGATCGGTAATCACAATTTCAATTAAATCAAAATCTTTTAGCGCACTGATAAATCTTATGGGGACATCATAGTGAATGCAGAATTGCTTGATCGAAATGAGCTGGGTAGATTTCATATTATCTCAGTTTTGATAATTCTTTAAACAGTTCTTTTTCTTTAACTGTAAGCTGTGTTGGCATCTTGACATTAAAGATAACAAATAGATCTCCAAACTGTCCCTCTTTTTTGTACTTGGGAAAGCCTTTGCCTTTCAGTTTAATTTTGGTTCCATTTTGAGTTTCTGGTTTTACTTTGAGCTTGACCTTACCATCGAAGGTATCTACCATCAATTCACCACCCAGCAAAGCTTTGTAGAGGTCTAAATCTTTGGTAACATAAAGGTTATGCCCGTCTCGCTTAAACTCAGTGCTATTAGTGATCGAAAATTCAATATATAGATCACCATTTGGTCCTCCATTTACTCCGCTTCCACCATGTCCCTTGATTTTTATGATCTGCCCGTTTTCAACGCCTGCAGGAATTGTGATGCGAATTTTTTTATTATTTACTGTAAGCGTTCGCTTGTGTGTCGTATACACCTCTCTGAGGTCTAGCTGTAGTTGAGCGTTGAAATCCTGACCTCTAAATTTCACCTGGCTACCAGAACCTCTGGAGGATCTGCCACCAAACATATCGCTAAAAAAATCTGAAAACTCTTCTTCAGAATAATTTCCATAAGAAGAACCAGAGGCTTGTTGTTGAGATTGCTGCTGTTTTGCTTTCTCGTAGTCTTCAGCATGCTGCCAATGTTCACCATATTGATCGTACTTTTTTCTGTTTTCAGGATTGCCTAAGACTTCGTTAGCCTCATTGACTTCTTTAAATTTCTGTTCAGCTGTCTTATCATTTGGATTAAGATCTGGATGGTATTTCCGCGCCAATTTTCGGTAGGCTTTTTTTATATCGCTTTCTGTAGCGTTTTTTGAAAGTCCTAGAATTTTATAATAGTCTATATACGCCATTTTTAAAATTTAAAATTAGAGAACTGAGTTCATCCATTAAAAGGTTTGATCTCTAAAGTTAGACGAAATTCAGTTTATTAGGTATGATCATTATCAGTAATCTTAAAATGTATTATGTTTAAAAACATCTTAAGAAAAAAGCATAAGCTTAAGTTATGTTTTTACAATCTATTATTATACATGTTAAAGTATTCTTCCATCTTCCATCTGTAGAATTCTGTCTGTTTTTTTAGCAAAATCTTGGTCATGCGTTACTACCAATAAAGACAAGCCTTGCTCTTCGCTTAACTGTTTAAAGATTTTAAAAACATTCTCCGCATTATGGCTATCCAAGTTTCCTGTAGGCTCATCTCCCATTATTATCGAAGGATTGTTTATAAGCGCTCTGGCAATAGCTACTCGTTGCTTTTCTCCACCAGAAATTTGAGAGGCTTTTTTATAGGCCAAATGCTCAATGTCCAAAATTTTCAATTGATGAAGCGCATTTTGTTTTATTTCTATGGCTGATGCCTCTGCCAGTTTTTTGGCGGGTAACATCACATTTTCTATAACCGAAAATTCTGAGAGCAAATAATGGAACTGAAACACAAACCCGATGTGCTTGTTTCGTAGATGAGATAAATGTAACGCATCCTGACCTGTAACCAGCTCATTTTGTAAATACAATTCTCCTTTATAAGCTGTATCCATAGTAGATAAAATATAAAGCAAAGTAGATTTACCACAGCCAGATTTGCCCATGATAGAAGTGAATTCTCCTTTCTTAATTTGAAAATTAATATCCTTTAAGACCTGAAATTTCACAGGTTTCTTAAAATACTTATCGATGTGCCTGGCTTCTAAAACTATATCCATCCTATTGGCCTCTAATGATGTGTACGGGATCTATTTTTTTCGCTTTTCTGGAAGGCAGGTATCCTGCTAAAAACGTAGATACCATTGCAAAAGAGAATCCGATAATAAAATAAGATAATTGCAGGTGAACAGGATAGGTATCTACAGTGGGTAAAGCTTCAGTTTCAAAAGGAATGGTTCCAATAAATAAAGCTAACCCATAGCCTACCAATAAGCCTAAAGCACCTCCTATAATACCTATAATCATAGCCTGACTCATAAAAATAAGCTGAACATCTTTTCCAGAAAATCCTATTGCTTTCAGAATAGCGATATCATTCATTTTTTCATAAATAAGCATATTCAAAATATTATAAATTCCAAAACCGGCCACTACAAGGAGCGTAATGGAAACGGCATAAGTGATCAAGTTTCGAATATCTGTACCCGTATCAAACTGAGCATTGGCAGTTTTAATATCGATTGCTTTTAACCCGAATAGTTGTTCTAACTGCTGAGCCATTGAGGGTGCTTTTTCTATATCATACAGCTTCACGTTGATATCTGTAATATAATTATTGGCCTCTCCAAGAATACGCTGCAATGTGGTAATACTTGTGAAGCTCTGGATGGCATCAAGATCTGCCACTCCACTCTGATAAAAGCCAACTATTTTTAAAGGAAAAAGACCTCCTTTAATCGGGCTTATTTGAATACGATCACCAATAGATAATGCCATTTTTTTAGCTATCCCTATACCTAATATTATACCATTATCTGTTATTTCTAATGCCTCAGCAGAGCCTTCTATAATATAATCTCCAAGGTTGAAATACTTGGCCTCATCCAGAGGATTTATTCCTGTAAGATTACCGCTTAATTCTATAGATCCAGCCATGTAAAAAATTTGAGCAGTTACCTGAGGTAAAGCTCCAAGAACATTTTTGTCCTTTTCTAAATAATCAATAATTGGAAGCGCATTATGAATTTTTTTCTGACTGAGTTTAGGTTTGATGGAATGAATGATATTTACGCTGTTTTCAAATTCTTCATATAGAGAAATGGGTTGAGTTTTGGAAGGCTCTATTTCATTATAGATATGGATATGAGGAGTTTGATTTAATATCAAGTCATCCAACATTGCGTTTAGACCCGTCATAAAACTTACCAAAGTTATGTATGAACCAATTCCAAATGTTACACCAAGCGCAGCAACTAGTGTCTGTTTCAACTTGGTCACTAAATGTGTTTTTGCGATACTTAATATGATCCTCCAGTTAGTCATCTCTCGCTAGGGTTTATAGATATAGGTTAGTTTATCAATACCCGATAAAACTTCGATATAATCCATGTTCTTTAAACCTGTTTCTATACTTACCAATCCTTTGTCTGTCTTGACCTTATTTCTGCCTATGAGGTAGGTTTTAGGAATGGTAAGTGCATTTTCTTTATGTGAAATAATAATATTAGCTTCTCCAGAAAGTCCTGGATATAAGACCTTAGGCGGATTTTTAAAGATTGCTTCAATGGTAAAAGTTTGATTGCGTTCATCCTTTTTGGGGTATATTTTAGATACTTCCCCCTTAAAAATAGAATTTCCATACGCTTCCAGATCAACAATTACCTCCTGTTTTAATTGAATGCTCACAATATCAACTTCATCCACTAGCAGCTGCATGACAAAGCGATTTGAACTTCCAATAGAAGCTATAGGTTCCGCAGAACTTATTATTTCACCGGGCTCCTTATGTAAGGCGTACACCTTTCCAGTGAGCTTGCTGTTAACTGTAAATTCTTCAGTAGCAATAGCTGCTGTGTTATATCTTATTTTAGCTTGTTCCAGGGCCGTTCTTAGTTCATTTTTAGTTCTTTGGTAATCATTTTTCAGCCTTTTTAATTGATTGGATGACAGCTCATAGCTTAATTTTTGAGCTTCATAATCAAAAGAAGATCCAATGCGTTGAGACCACAACTTTTTTTGTCTAAAAAAATTGATAGAATCATTCAATAAAGACAATTTGGCCGCGTCAATTTGGTCTTCCAAACTGGTGAGAATAGCTGTTTTTCCTTCATAATTTTCTCTGGCGAGGTCCAAGGCAATTTTTGCATTTTGAGTATTGAGTAAAGGTGTTCGATTCACAATTTGAGCAATAGGTTCTTCTTTTTGTATCAAGTCTCCCTCTTCCACCCAAAGTTTATCCAAAATACCAGAAACAGCAGCATAAACCTGATACAAACTATCCGGCTGAACGGTTACAGACGAGTATACCGACTCAGTGAGATCCCTTTCCTCTGGCAGTATTTTCTCTGATTTTTCAGAACATGCTGCTATGAAAATTGAAAAAATTATTAGATACAAGCTTTTTCTAATCATATCATTAAGATGAAATTTTCCAAAACTATAATTTAACTATATAAATGTGGATAGAAATTAAATTCAAAAGCATACTTATATAGAAGTTAATTTCCAAGAGTTATTATACTTAAAGGCATTGCTGAACATATAAGTTTTGAGTAATATCTAAAACTAATAATCAATTTAGTTCTTAGCTTTAACAATAGACCATTGGTCGGAATTATTCTTTCGAGCAAACAAAGATGGAGATAGCTGTTGGTAAGTAATTGGAGGAGGGGTTCTTAGATAGTCCTTATCCAGTACGATATTCTTTCCCTCCTGGGTGAGGTATGTTACGATTTGACCTTGAGTATTGATTACAACTTCGTTGTATTTATAATAGACCACGTTTTTCCCAAGAGCATCATTTTTTCCAGCGACTACTTTATCTAGTTTTAAAACAATAGCTCTACCGTTTTCAAAACTTGTAGCATTTAAATATTGAGGTTCTATAACGGTTGCCCCCGTTTGATCTATAAATCCAAAATAAGCTATACCATTTTTTTGCTGAGTGATTACAGAACGGCTTTCGTTAAAAATAGGATAATTTTTATTTCCAGAACTCTGCCTCAAATCACTTCTGAAATCGATAACAAGTTCTCCATCGGTGTTTATAAATCCCCATTGATTGTTTTTTTGCACCGCTGCTAAACCTTCATTAAAAGGAGCTATTTTATCTAAATTTTCTAGAGTCTGAGCACTAGCAAATACGGAGAGCATCACGAATAGTATGCTTAATTTAATAGATCTCATAAGTATTGATTTTAAAGGTTTCCTCTAAAATTAAGTCTAAAACGAGAGTTATGAAATGATATAAATCATACTTCTTATAAAAACAACTTCTCTTCTATTAAGAGATTTATCAGTTTTATGAAGTTAACATTTTATGTAATTGTTCTACTGAATGACAATCACAAAATCATTTTAATAGTATTTAACGCTAATGCAGTAAAGCTTAGGCTTATATTAATATTGAAATAGAGCTA
>CAZOAD010000021.1:0-599 GCA_964577705.1 uncultured Mesohalobacter sp. | reverse complement strand
TATATTCAATTATAAATTTTAAAATTTAAGTATCATGGAAAAGAGAATTGCAATATTAGCCACCAATGGATTTGAAGAAAGTGAATTGAATTCGCCTCTTGAAGCGATGAAAAATGAAGGGTTTAAGGTAGATATCGTAAGTCTGAAAAGCGGTAGTATCAAAAGCTGGACTGATGGAAACTGGGGAAAAGATTTTAAGGTAGATAAGACATTGAATGACGTATCTGCAAAACAGTATAATGCCTTAGTTCTACCCGGTGGTGTCATTAATCCCGATTTACTTAGAGTTGAAGAAGAAGCTTTGATTTTCATAAGAGACTTTTTTAAACAAAGTAAACCTGTCGCGGCCATTTGTCATGCAGCATGGTCGCTTATAAGCGCAGAAGTTGTTGAGGGTAGAACTATGACGTCTTATCCATCTATTAGAAAGGATTTAGAAAATGCAGGCGCCCTTTGGGTCGACCAGGAAGTCGTAGTAGATGAAGCTTTAGTCACCAGCAGAAATCCAGGTGATCTCAAAGCTTTTAATGCAAAACTGATTGAAGAAATCAAAGAAGGCAAACACGAATATCAAACTGCATAATTAATTCATCTTTACA
>CAZOAD010000020.1:35484-41829 GCA_964577705.1 uncultured Mesohalobacter sp. | reverse complement strand
ATTCCTTTCCCTAAAGACGAAGAAACACCGCCTGTTACAAAAATATACTTTGTATTGGCCATTTGTGTGGTAAGTTTTGTGTCTATACGGGATGCAAAAATATCATTTAATTTTTGCTTAATCTTAGAATTCGTTCAAAAATACCTTAGCGGGTCCTGATTTTTCTCAGGATATCCTCTAAGCCATTTTCTTTTAATTCCAAAACTTCTTGCATTTGTTGCCCTAGTTTGTTCTCTGGAAAGCCTTTGCGTTTGTACCAAATCAAATAGTATTCTGGTATGTCCGAAAGATAATAGCCTTTGTATTTACCAAAATGCATCCTGGCATTGGCTAGTTCTAATAAAGCTTTCTTGTAGGTTTCTGAGTTCATTAACGTTCTATTATGAGTAGGAATAAGGCTTTCACTTTGGATGCTAAGAAACCTTTTTAAATTATTGTAGCCAAAGTTTAAATTATTACTTTTGTGAACCAAATTTATATCATAAAACCTGATTATGAATCTACATGAATATCAAGGCAAAGAAATACTAAGTAGTTTTGGTGTTGGCGTCCAAAAAGGAATCCTCGCTAAAACTCCTAAAGAAGCTGTTGAAGCCGCAAAAAAATTGACTGAAGAAACCGGAACTGGATGGCACGTGATCAAAGCGCAAATTCATGCTGGTGGTCGTGGAAAAGGCGGTGGAGTGAAACTTGCCAAAAACTTAAAAGAAGTTGAGCAACTTGCAGGTGACATTTTGGGAATGCATTTGGTAACTCCTCAAACCAGTAAAGAAGGTAAAGAAGTACACCAAATTCTTGTGACCGAGGATGTTTACTATCCAGGTGACAACGAGCCAGAAGAATACTACATGTCTGTATTGCTCAATAGAGCTACTGGAAGAAATATGATTATGTACTCTCCAGAAGGTGGAGTAGATATAGAAAGTGTTGCTGAAAAAACACCGGAACGTATTTTTACTGAAGAAATAGACCCTGCTACAGGAATTTTACCTTTCCAGGCTCGTAAAATTGCTTTCAATTTCGGTCTTGAAGGAAAAGCTTTTAAAGAAATGACAAAATTTGTCACAGCGCTCTACAAAGCTTACGAAGGTTCAGATTCTTCATTGTTTGAAATCAATCCGGTATTGAAAACAAGTGATGACAAAATAATCGCAGTGGATTCTAAAGTAACTTTAGATGATTCAGCTTTATTTAGACATAAAGATTACCAAAGCATGCGTGATACGCGTGAAGAGGACCCTACTGAAGTAGAAGCCAGAGATGCTGGTTTAAGCTATGTCAATCTAGATGGAAATGTAGGTTGTATGGTAAACGGTGCCGGACTAGCGATGGCCACCATGGATTTGATTAAGTTTGCTGGCGGAGAACCTGCCAACTTCCTAGATGTAGGAGGAACTGCAGATGCAAAACGTGTAGAGCAAGCTTTTAAACTTATTTTGAAAGACGAAAAGGTAGAAGCAATCCTTATCAATATTTTTGGAGGTATCGTAAGATGTGACCGTGTCGCAGAAGGAATTATCGAAGCTTACAAAAACATGGGAGATCAAATTACTGTCCCTATCATTGTAAGGTTGCAGGGAACCAATGCTGAAAAAGCGGTAGAGCTTATTAATGAAGCTGGAATCGATGTAAAAACAGCAGTTCAGTTCAAGGAAGCTGCCGATAAGGTACAAGAAGTTTTAGCTTAAAAAATCTTACTTAATATATTTATAAACCCTTCGGTGTACCGAAGGGTTTATTGTTTTTATACTGGAATGGATTCTTTATTAATGACTTTATTTTTGATGTAATTGCCAAGATAATTTGCATCGTTTTTAATGCCGCCAAGTGTGGCTGAAGCTCTCGTGTGAAGCCAAGGTAGACCAATGAAGTAAAGGCCATCTATATTGCTTACTCCTCTCTGATGAACCGGGTAGCCTTTTTTGTCGAGTTCCAGTCCCTGAATCCAATCAAATTTTGGTCTGTATCCTGTGGCCCAAATGATGTTTTTGATATCTAGTAACTTAGCTTTTTCTGTAACAATTGTGCTTTGATAGGCATCCACCGTTTTTCCAACAGGAATAACATTGTCTTTATTTAGAATCCCTTTTACATCCACGCCAATAACAGGCTGTTTGGATTCACTTATTTTTTTGCCAAGCCAGGAATCTTTGCCAAAACTTAAATAGCCTGTTTTGGTAAACCACCACCACAATGTTTTTCCAAGAAATTCCTGAGGTAAAGTTTTTACATCCGTATCTCCAGAAAAATACACAACCCGATCTGTATCAGAAATCTCGTCGAGAATTTGATAGCCAGAATCTCCCGCGCCTACCACCATAGCTTTTCCGTCCTGCAGCTGACTTGGATTTTTGTAATAATCGCTATGAATTTGAAAAATTGAAGAATCTGCTTTGGTGTGAAAGGGAGGAGTGTACGGAATATGAAATGGTCCTGTAGCAATAATGACTTGTTCTGCTTCATAGAATCCTTCTTCATGTTTTATGATGAAATAATCGGTCTTGTCTAGAATTTCAGTTACTAATGTATCAAAACGGATAGGAATATTAAACTTTTCTACGTAGGCTTTAAAATAGTTGGCAACCTCATATTTGTCTGGGTAATGTCCCTTTGGCTTAGGGAAGTCCATTCCTTTTAAGTTATTAAACTCTGACGGCGTAAAAAGGGTAAGTGAGTCCCAGCGTTTCAGCCAGGATGCACCAACTTCGTCTTCTTTGTCTAAGACTAAATAATTTTTCCCTTGCTGCTTCAGCTCATAAGCCATAGAAAGGCCGGCTTGAGCAGCACCAATAATTATAAAATCATACATAAAACAGAGTTTTTCTTAATATAGGCTTTATAAACAGTAAAAGCAAATATTTATTCTTTAAGGCTTTGATTTAGTTTGAAATATTGATTGTAAGTCCAAAGGATTAAAACGCCGAAACTAACTGCTACCACAATTAAAATGGTGTTGATGATGTTATCAGCAGAAAAAGATAATTTGATCAGGATGGTGGAAATAACAAAACCAGAATTTCGTATGACTCTACTAAATTCTTCTGTTTGAAGAAATGAAAATAAGAGTAAAAGCACATCAATCAAGATCAAAACTGTAAAGAAATCATCAAAGAAAACCGTGTTGACCGTCTTTATGTTTGTGGAAGAGTAATCTGAACTGGTTAAGGTTTCATAAAACCAGTCTCCAAAAGAAAACAGAGCCAGAAACACAATAGTAGGCACCAAAATCGTGGCAAACACATGCTTCACTTTAATGTGCGATTTCGTTTTATCGGTGATTTTTTCTTTTTCAACTCTATTTTTGGAATTCAACTTATAAAACTGAAAAATTAAAAAGAATAAAGCTAAGGTTGCAACGATATCTAATGTGAATTGAATGTCTCCTTCGATAGAAAACCAACTCGACGAAAATTCTAAATTGGATAAGTCATAAAATATTTTACGTATTAAAATCAGTGTGATGATTTCGTATTGCTTCCCGATGTAAATGGTTATCGATTTTGGAAGGTAAAATACCAGAAGGTAAACCTCGTAAATAAGTATGATGGAAAAGGGGGTGTATATTGCAGAGATAGGACTTATGATCAAATTGCCATCGTAATCCCCAATATCCAGCAGGTCAAAATCTATCAGGCCAATAATGGCTAGATGAATCAGGAAACTTACAATAGCTGTAATCACTATGACTTTCTCAAGTTTTTCCTTGAGCGTTTCGGATAAAACAAATGAATTTAACCTGGTGTAGTATTTTTTTAAGGTAGAGTTTGGCATGCCTTAAATATAGTTAAATTGTTAATTGAAAATTAACAACAAACGTTATTTAAGCTTTAATGTCTTCCATAATCATCTTGGCGTGGATCCTGGAATTCTCAATAAACCACTTGTGGGTTTCCATTCCGCCGCAAATAACACCAGCCAGATAGATGCCTTCAACGTTGGTTTTCATGGTTTGTTGATTGTATTCTGGAATGGAGAGTTGATCTTCACTCAATTTAATCCCCATTTTTTTTAAAAACTCAAAATTAGGTCTGTAACCTGTCAAGGCTAAGACAAAGTCATTTTCAAGAGTTTGGATTTTACCCTCCTCATCTTTAAATTTCACCTGATCTTCGCTGATTTCAGTCAGTTCAGAATTGAAATGAGCCTTAATACTTCCTTCTTTTATTCTATTGATGACATCTGGTCTTACCCAATACTTGACCCGTTCGCCGATTTGATCTCCTCTCACAATCATAGTCACATCTGCTCCTTTTCTGTAAGTTTCTAGGGCAGCATCTACAGAAGAATTACTGGCTCCAACCACAACTACTTTCTGAGTTGCATAATAGTGTGGGTCGCCATAATAATGAGTGACTTTGTCTAAGTTTTCTCCAGGTATATTTAGGTAGTTGGGGATGTCATAAAAGCCTGTAGCAATCACAAGATTTTTGGATTGATAAGAAGATTTTGAAGTGGTTGTGGTAAACAGATGTTCTTCCTTCTCAACCTGCTCTACTTTTTCAAACAACTGAATTTGAATTTGTTTGGACTCCACAATTCTTCTATAATATTCCAAAGCCTCTTGTTTAGTAGGTTTTGGGTTGTTACTCACAAATGGGATTTCATCCAGTTCCAGCTTTTCTGAAGTGGAAAAGAAGGTCATCTTATCCGGATAATTATAAAGAGAATTGACTAAAGTTCCTTTTTCTATAATGATGTAAGAAAGATTTTTTTTCTTCGCCTCCAATGCACACGCAATCCCAATAGGACCGCCTCCAACTATTAAAACATCATATATCATACCTACTTATTTATCATTTTTTTCAATTCGGAAATGGTTTGTTTTGGATCATCAGCCTTAAAGACATAACTACCTGCAACCAGGACATCTGCCCCTATATTCACCAATTCTTCCGCATTCTTATTGGTGACGCCACCATCAATTTCAATTTTCGTATCAGCTTTTTCTTCTTGGATCAAAGCTTTCAATTGCTTCACTTTATCAAAAGTACGTTCAATGAAATGCTGCCCTCCAAAACCAGGATTTACGCTCATTAAGCAAACCATGTCAATATCTTTGATGCAATCCCTTAGCAATTCAACGTTGGTGTGAGGATTCAGCGCAACTCCAGCCTGCATCCCATGGTGTTTAATAGCTTGCAAACTTCTATGAAGATGGTTACAAGCTTCGTAGTGAACCGTGAGCATATGTGACCCTAAATCTGCGAATTCTTTGATATAACGATCGGGGTCTACAATCATGAGATGAACATCTATAAACTTGTTTGCGTGTTTTGTAATTGCTTTTAAGACAGGCATTCCAAAAGAAATATTTGGCACGAAAACACCATCCATGATATCAATATGAAACCAATCTGCTTCACTAGCGTTAATGAGTTCTATGTCGCGTTGTAAGTTTGCAAAATCTGCCGCAAGTAGCGATGGAGCTATAAGTTTATCGTTCATTACTCTTTATTTTTCACAAAAATAACACTTTAGACTGGCAAAAAGATCAAATAAAAACTAAAACGACTTGCGTTTAAGAGCTGTTTAACTCTAATTTTGACATCATGTGGCAATCCTTATTTCATTATAGCAACCATTTTATCATAATCCTTCTTATCGCCTGGATTTATAGCCCAAAGCAAGTATGGAAAGCCTATTTGATCTTGGTTTCCACTATGATTGTAGACATCGACCACCTGTGGGCGGTTCCTATTTTTGACCCTAGCAGGTGCAGTATTGGGTTTCATTCCTTTCATTCTGAAATTGCTATTATCATTTACTGCATTGGCGTTCTTATTTTAAAAAACAGATGGGTCAAACTCTTTTGCATCGGCCTAATTTTTCACATGATCACAGATGGAATAGACTGTTTGTGGTCCGGCATTTGAGTCCTATCACTTAATTTGGTATATTTCACAACATTCTATTTCAATGATGCGCTTATCTCTTTTTTTTCTTCTGAATTTATTTGTCTTCACTTTATGCGCTCAGTCTTCTAGCTTAAAGATTGTAGATAGATTGGCGGTTGATGCTGATCAGTTTTGGGGAGTTGATACGTATCAACGTTTTTATTTTTCCAAAAATAATGTGTTTTACAAGACTGAAGGCCAAGAGAAATTTCAATTTCAAGATCTTCAACTTGGAGAATTGGAAAGTGTAGATATATTGAATCCACTAAAAATTCTTTTATTTTATAAAGAAGCCAATACAGTGGTGATGTTGGATAATCGCCTCAATGAAATAGAACGGGTCAACTTCAACTTTATTACAGATTTTAAAACTGTTGATTTTGCTGGCATTTCAAAAGATAATCTGCTCTGGATTTTCAATGCAGATTTACAACAACTCGAGTTGTTTGAT
>CAZOAD010000020.1:11638-35384 GCA_964577705.1 uncultured Mesohalobacter sp. | reverse complement strand
CGTTTTAAAAAACCAGAAATTAGCTTCAATCAATTTTATTTCAATGGTGAAAACCTCTATATTTACAGCGATAAAGTACTATACACGTACACTTTTAATATCGTAAACAATTGATTTTATGCATGTTGCAATCGCCGGGAACATAGGAGCTGGAAAAACAACCCTTACCAAATTTATCGCTAAACATTACAATTGGAAAGCCGAATACGAAGATGTTATCGAGAATCCGTTCCTGGAGGATTTCTATGAAGACATGAAACGCTGGTCTTTCAACTTGCAAATTTATTTTTTGAACAGTCGCTTTAGACAAATTCTTGAGATCCGAGAAAGCAATATTGATATCATTCAGGATAGAACCATATATGAAGATGCATTCATTTTTGCTCCCAATTTGCATGCTATGGGACTGATGTCCAACAGGGATTTTAAAAATTATTCTTCGCTTTTTGATCTGATGGAATCTGTTACAGAGTCTCCGGATTTATTGATTTACCTCAGAAGCAGTGTTCCCAATTTGGTAAAACAAATTCAGAAAAGAGGAAGGGAATACGAAAATTCGATTTCTATTGATTATCTCAATAAGCTTAACGAACGTTACGAAGCCTGGATCCAAACCTACGATAAAGGCAAATTGCTCATCATAGATGTGGATAAATTGGACTTTGTAGATAAGCCTGAAGATCTTGGTTTTATTTTGAATAAAATCGATGGTGAGATCAATGGATTGTTTTAAAAGTCCCTTAAGATCTCCAATGTAGAGTGGCTTTTATGTTTTTTATCAGTACTTAATTTCGCTGCAAACTTTTAATTTTGACTCACGATTCACGATTCACGATTCACGACTCACGACTCACGATTCACGATTCACGACTCACGACTCACGATTCACCTTTATCAATAATCTTCTTGAGTTCAGGCTTAAAGTAATCAGGTCCTTTTAGAACTTTTCCGTCTTCTCTGTAAATGGGTTTTCCACCTTTACCCAATTTGCTCATATTACTTCTATGAATCTCCTCAAAAACTTCTTCAATCTTGTGTTGCATACCATGCGAAATGATAGTGCCGCACAAAATGTAAAGCATGTCGCCCAAAGCATCGGCGACTTCTACCTTATCACCTTGCATTGCGGCATCCAGATATTCTTCGTTTTCTTCTCGCATCAGTTTATAGCGAAGCAAATTTTTCTCAAGCCCAAGGTCGGCTATTTGAGCTTCTGAAACATCCAATCCAAAAGCTTTATGGAATTTTTTTACTTGGTCTAAGTGTTTTTTCATAGGAATATGGAGTATTTTTGCGTAAAATAAAACATTTATGTTTACTCCCGGTCGCATTGCCTTTATCATTTTTTTTGTGGTGACTTTCGTGTCGATTTTGATTTACTCTTATATTAAGGACAAAGGCCTGCACAGTAAGTATTACAAAGGGACTTTATTCGTGTTGTTAGGTTTTTTCGTCTTTATCATTTCCTTGATTTTTCTTAGATTTTATTGGAGAGATGAATCATTATTGAATCTTATCAGAAATATGATGGGGAATTCGTAAAATTATCTTCTAATTCTTTACCTTTAGAATTCAAATCTAGAAAAATATTTACATGCCTTTTGCGAATAAAATCGCCTGCATTTTTTTTCTTTTTAGCTTCATTTCCTTTGCTCAAACCAAAGAAATGGATAGCCTGTTTAGATATAGTAAGTATAAACAACTAGATACGCTTCTCTTTCAATCCGATAGTTTAGAGGATGTTAACCTCAAATTGGCCAAGGTCAAATATCATAATACATTTAAAAACCTTGAGGAGTCCTTTCGACTTTTATTCGATATTGATACAACGCTGATTTCTTCCAGTCAAAAAGCTCACTACTATTACAATCTAGGAAAAGCTTATGATCTTAACGCTAGTTATGATCTTGCTGCTATGAATTTCAAAACAGCTCAAAAGTATTTTAATAGGATAGGAGATTTAAGGAGTTATAACTCAATCCATCTGGATCTATACTATACTATGTTCGATCCTGATATTTATAGCCAGCCAGTAGACTATCTCGAGAAATATCAGGAACTGGCCATAGAACTTAATGATCCTTTACAATTGGTAAATCTAGAAATTGAGTTAGCCTTTGTATGTGAAAAAAGTCAAGATTCAACAGCTCATTATTTAACACATATAAATAATGCTTATGAGTATTTTGAGCAAGATCCAGATCCGCATACACTTTCAGTTATATATTCTTTTCACGCTTTTTATTATACTGATGTGATTGTGCAAAAAGACTCTGCTGAAGTTTATTACAATAAGGCTTTAGACATCCATAAAGAAATGGGATTATCTCATAAAGTTGCCATAGATTATTTCAGTCTTGGTGATATTAATAGACTAACGGGGGATTTTAAAAAAGCTATCTATTGGACTAAAAAGGCCAATTCATATAGAAATTTCAACTATGATTACGAATTGACTGCTTATATCAATGAAAAGCTTGCGGATGATTATAAACAACTTCAAAATTTAGATTCTGCCTATCACTATCTCAATCTGGCAATTCAGTTCAGAGATAGTCTTAACCGTCAAAAACAGAATATCAATTTGACGCGCTTCCAAGCTCAAAAAAAGGAACAGGAAAATCTTATTCTAGAGCAGCAAAACGAAAAAAATGAAGCTTTTATTGTTGGTTCCGTAGGAGCTTTAGTTTTACTTAGTTTTTTATCGTTTTCAGTATATATGAATGCCAAAAGGAAACGCTTATTAATTGAAAAAGACAAAGCATTGGAAATTGAGCAAATTGAGACTCAGTTGAAAATGCAACAATTAAAGGCTTTGGATGCTCTTGTCATTGGACAAGAAAGAGAAAGAATGCGAATAGCCAGTGATCTTCATGATAATATTGGATCCAATTTTGTAGCGATCAAATCTTACTTTCATCGCCTTAAAGAAGAGTATGATAAAGAATCTAAAACCTCTCCAGTATTTGATAAGACTTCTATCTTGTTGGAAGAAACCTATCAGGACATCCGTTCCTTAGCTCACCTCAAGCATAGCGGTCTTATGAGAGATGATGGTTTACTTCCCGCTTTAAGAAAATTGAGTAAAAATGTGAGCTCTTTCAGTCAGATTCAGGTGGAGTTCCACTCTTTTATTGATGCAGATATAGAATTGAATGAAAGGTTAGAACTGAACGTTTTCAGAATCATACAAGAATCTATGGCTAATGTGGTGAAGCACTCTAAAGCAAACAAAGCCTCGATTTCTATTACCAGTATCGATTCTCTTTTAAACATAATCGTAGAAGATGATGGAGTTGGTTTTGACGAGCATCAGATCAGTCAACAAGACTCCTTTGGACTACAAAGCATAAAAGAACGCCTTGAACTATTGAAGGGGAAGTTTACGATAGATACCAAAAAAGGAAGAGGAACTACAGTAATTATTGATATACCATTATGATAAAAGTAGCCATTGCAGATGACCATCAAGCGCTAATCGACGGAATTTGCCTTAGATTGGAAAACGAAGATGAGATAGACATGAAATTCTTTGCCACTAATGGGAAAGAGTTTTTGAAAAAGCTTAAAAAAACTCCAGTTGATATTGTTATTGTAGATATCAAGATGCCAAAAATGGATGGTATATCTTTATCACGTGAAATTAGAAAAGAGTTTAAAAATATAAAAATTGTTGTCCTTTCTATGTTCGATCAGATAGATGCCGTTAAAAAAATGATAGATGCTAATGTTGATGGCTATGTCCTTAAAACATCACCTTTAGATGAGTTGATTCTCGCCCTGAAGGAGGTTTACGCGGGAAATGATTACTTTGACGATCATTTGGAAGGAATTTCTGATCTACTCAACAAAGAGTCAAAATCTGGAAAATCTAAACTATCTCAAACTGAAAAAGAAATTCTAGATTTAATTGCTGAAGGCAAGACCTCACAAGAAATTGCTGAAATAAGGCAGTCTGCTGTTTCAACAGTGGATACGCACAGAAGGAATATGTCACACAAGCTTGGACTTTACGGCAAGGGAGAGTTGTTGCGCTATGCGATGGATAAAAAATATAATTTCGATTAAAACATTAAGTTATGTCAATTCTTATAGTAAGTACCACGAGAAACCCTCAACAGTGGGCCTCTACACTCCAGAAGAAAAATAAATCCTTAGATATTCAAGTTTATCCTGATGTAGACAGACCAGAAGATGTTGAATTTGCTATTTCCTGGAAACATCCAGAAGGGCTTTACCAAGAGTATCCGAATTTAAAAGTAATCGCTTCCATGGGAGCAGGGGTGAATCATATCCTTAAAGATAAAGATCTTCCTAAAGATGTTAAAGTTACTCGCATAGTCGATGATCAATTGACAAAAGACATGAGTCAATTTGTTTTATTGCAATGTTTAGCGGTGTCCAGGAATCTTTTTTTACACCTCAACGATCAATGGTCGAAATCCTGGAACACAAAATCCTATCAAACACCTGAAAAAACAAACGTGGGTATCATGGGTTATGGGGTTTTGGGTCAAGAAGCAGGAAGGGTTTTAAAAGCAAATGGATTTCAGGTAACTGGCTATGCTAACTCCTCCAAAACTGTGGATGGAATTCAGGTGTATGGTTCTGATGAACAGGAAGAGTTCTTAAAAAATACCCAGATTTTAGTTTGTTTACTCCCAATTACCTCAGAAACTATAGGAATTTTAAACTTAGAACTCTTCAAAAAGCTAAAAGAAGATGCTTATTTGATTAATGTCGCCAGAGGCGAACACTTAATTGAAAAGGATCTGATACGTGCAATAGATCAGGAAGTATTAAGGGGAGCAAGTTTGGATGTGTTTCAGGAAGAACCACTACCTGACTCTCATCCGTTCTGGACTCATAAGGAAATTCAAATTACTCCACACGTGGCAAGCATGACCGATCCAGAATCTGTAGCAAACCAGTTACTAGAAAATTATAATCGAATGAAAGATGAAGAGTCTTTATTAAACGAAGTGGATGTTAAAAAAGGGTATTAATTCGAATTTTCTAAACTTTCGCTATTTCTAGATGGTAAAATTGCTGTTGGACTGCATTAAATTTTAATCTTTACAAGCGATATACCAACAATTACAGCGAGTACACCTAGCAGTAGACTTCCTAAACCATAGAGGAGAAATTCTGCATACAGATTGTTTTTGAGGAGATTGAGATTTTCTGAAGAGAACGTAGAAAAAGTGGTGAAACCGCCGCAAAAACCAACGATCAATAGTAGTTGAAGATTAGGGTGGGTGGTTCCAGATTTTAATAACCAACCCATCAATACACCAATAAGCAAGCTCCCTAAAATATTGACTGTCAAAGTTCCATATATATCCAGCTTGGAGTCAACTTGATGTTTGATTAGTACTGAAATCCAGTACCGGGCCAGACTACCTAATCCACCACCCAAAAATACAAGTAGAGCAGATTTCATCAATTTTCGAGTATAGGAATATAAAAGTTAGTTTTCCATTTTGAAGGATTTACGGTTTCACTTGCATCCACTTCAAATTCTAAAAAGGGTTTTAAAAATTTATTTACAGTTAATTCTCGACTCTCAATGGTGGATTTGCTAATGGCTAGAAGTTTTTTCAGGTTGATGTAATCTCCTGTGAGCTGGGTTTTGAAATAAGTGCCTCTTCGTATAGGCTTGGATAAGATTTCATAATAATCTGGGATAGCGACCTGGTTTTCGGTCCCGATTCCCGATGAAAATATGATGTTTTCAGCATCTTCATACAAGTTTTCAAAAACAATAAGTCGCCCCTTAAAGGTATCCAGTTTTTGTTCTTCCATAAACCCTTCAACGCTTTCAAAAATCGGCTCAGACTTTCCAAGTATACTTTCAAAGTTTAATCTTGCAGCAGAGGTAGCGTGCAACATATAAAAGCCACCTGTATCTATTTTCCCGATAGGATTAATGTCATAAATTGAAACCTCTTCATTGATTTGTCGCTCAAGAGTTTCCAGACTTTCTTTTATGGCGCCTTCAGTGATATCGATATGTGATTCGCCAGTTAATACATATTCAGTTTTTTGCCAAAAGCTAGTCTCCGATTGTAAGTGAACCATAAGCCCAGAGCTAGAATCGGAAGGCTTAAATTTCCAACTTATATCAAATTCCGAAGAACTTAGCCAAGTTTTGAGAGTGAGACGCTGTGTTATGGAGTCTGATGTCAGTAACTCATTTTGGAAGTTAATCAACTCAAACTTTTCATTTTGCCATGACAAAGTGGTGTTTTCAAAATCTTCTTTATTACTGACTCGCATTTCTGAAGTTGCCTCCCCTGGATAACTAAACCAGCTGGTATAGGTAGATAAATCCTGAATTTTGAGTTTGAAGAGTTCTGCCGATAGTGGAGTATCAAACCTGATGTTTTTTTGGTCGGGAATACTTATGGTTGCGATGTAAAGTGAACCTACAACGAAAACCAGTACAATGAGGAAAAATAGGTATTTAAAGAATTTCATTAAACTGAATTTGTTAACTAATATACTGAAAAAGTGTTTTGTTGCTCAATTTTTACTGTTTTGCAGTGAGTTCTGCAATCTTGACAATAACTTCTGAGGCCTTTACCATACTTTCCAAAGGAACGTATTCGTATTTCCCATGAAAATTGTGTCCCCCTGCAAAAATATTGGGACAAGGTAAACCTTTATAACTGAGTTGAGCGCCATCGGTACCACCTCGTATGGGTTTCAAAATGGGAGTGATATCGAGTTCTTTCATAGCTTGCTCTGCAATGTCTACTATGAATTTTATAGGTTCAACTTTTTCGCGCATGTTGTAATATTGATCTTTGATCTCCATCTCGATATCTGCGTCTTCAATTTGGTTGTTCATTTTAGAGACAATATCACGCATCAATTGTTTTCTGGCCTCAAATTTATCTTTATCGTGGTCCCGTATGATGTATTTAAGTTCAGTGACTTCGATGTTCCCGTTTATAGATGAAAGATGAAAAAAACCTTCGTAACCTTCGGTTTTTTCGGGCACTTCTTCCTTTGGTAACACATCAATAAACCTTTGAGCCATGTACATGGAATTAACCATTTTATTCTTGGCATAACCAGGGTGAACGCTTGTTCCTTTGAATTTCAAAACGGCTGAGGCTGCATTGAAATTTTCGTATTCCAACTCGCCAATTTGGCTCCCGTCCATGGTGTAGGCGTATTTGGCGCCAAATTTATCCACATCAAAATGATGGGCACCTCTGCCAATTTCTTCGTCTGGTGTAAATCCAACCCGAATTTTACCGTGTTTGATTTCTGGGTGTTGAACCAAATATTCCATGGCCGTAATGATTTCTGTAACTCCAGCTTTGTCATCGGCACTGAGTAAAGTGGTTCCGTCTGTGGTAATCAAAGTTTGACCTTTGTAGTCTTTTAGTTCTTCAAAATAGTCTGGAGACAATACTATATTTTTTTCCTTATTCAAGACAAGATCACCGCCATCATAATTCTTATGAATTTGTGGATTGATGTTCGAAGCTTTAAAATCTGGTGAAGTATCAAAATGAGAAACAAAGCCTATCGTATCTACCTCATGGTCTACATTGGAAGGAAGCGTAGCCATAATATAAGCTTTGTCATCTATGCTGACCTCTTGCAAACCAATTTTTTCTAATTCTTCTTTGAGTAAATTAGCAATATTCCATTGCTTTTTGGTGCTGGGTGTGGCGTCACTATTGGGATCGCTTTGAGAATCGATTTTGATATAGGTTAAAAATCTTTCCAGAAGCTTTTGAGAATCGATCATTGTTTATTTCTATTTATTGTCAAAAATATGAATTTGAAGCCATTAAACCTTCTAGAATCCGATTGTCTTAGTCAGATTTACATTATTTTTGCAGCCAAAGCTCCATGACGATGTACAAACAAATTTTGAGACCATTCTTATTTCAATTTGATCCAGAAGCTGTACATCATTTTAGTTTCAAATCTTTGAAGTTTGTACATCAACTTCCGGGGATTTCTAAGTTGATCAAAAAGAAATTTTCTCTTGAAGATAAACGTTTGGAAAGAGAAGTTTTTGGATTAAAATTCAAAAATCCAGTTGGTTTGGCAGCTGGCTTTGATAAAAATGCTGAACTCTATAAGGAGCTTTCCAACCTGGGATTTGGGTTTATTGAAATAGGTACAGTTACCCCAAAAGCTCAGGAGGGAAATCCCAAGAAAAGATTGTTTAGACTAAAACAAGACTCAGCTATCATCAATCGAATGGGGTTCAATAACAAAGGAGTGGATGATGCTGTAAAGCGCTTGAAAACAAATAAAAATGTTTTGATTGGGGGTAACATTGGTAAGAATAAAGTGACTCCCAACGATGAAGCTTTCAACGATTACGACTATAATTTTGAAGCTTTGTTTGATTATGTGGATTACTTTGTGGTAAATGTAAGTTCCCCCAACACGCCAAACTTAAGAGCGCTTCAGGACAAAAAGCCGCTCACTCAATTACTCAATCATTTAGAAAGTAAAAATCAAAAAAAGCAGAATCCTAAGCCTATTTTACTTAAAATAGCTCCAGATCTTACAGAAGATCAACTCCTGGACATCATCGAGATTGTAAACACTACAAAAATTGCTGGAGTCATTGCGACCAATACGACGATTTCCAGAGAAGGATTGACTTCAATACATAAAAATGAGGCTGGTGGTTTGAGCGGAAAGCCACTCACAAAATCTTCTACAGATGTCATTCGTTTTTTATCAGAAAAAAGTAACAAGGCTTTCCCTATCATTGGGGTAGGTGGGATTATGACAGCTGAAGATGCTCTCGAAAAGCTAGAGGCCGGTGCGAGTTTAGTCCAGCTTTATACTGGTTTTGTGTATGAAGGTCCTGGACTGGTTAAAGCTATTAATCAGGCTATTTTGGATAAGATGTCCTGAATCTTATGATAGAGCAACTCATCCCTTTCTTACTGGCGTCCATATTATTAACGCTTTCACCTGGACCCGATATTATTTACTTGCTTTCACAAAGTCTGGTTGGAGGTTATAAAAAAGGAATGGTGATCGCTCTGGGTTTGGTTTCAGGAATAATTCTTCACACGTCATTAGTAGCTTTTGGAGTTTCTTTAGTGATTAAAAATTCTGAAGTTCTTTTTTGGGGTATCAAAATCGCCGGAGCCTTGTATTTGCTATATCTAGCTTACAAGGTATACTCTTCACCTCCTCAACATTTCACTCAAAGCAAATCCTTAAGCACCAAGAAATCCTTTTTTTCAGACTTTAAAACAGGGGTCATCATGAATATCCTTAACCCTAAGGTGACGATTTTTTTCTTAGCTTTTTTTCCAGGGTTTCTATGGGATACCGAAAAAGACCTGATGATACAGTTTTATGTGTTGGGCGGATTATTTATGGTTCAGGCCTTTGTTATTTTTAGTTTGGTAGCGCTGCTTTCAGATCAACTTTCCAAAATCCTATTTCAATCTTCCACGTCATACGCGTTTCTGAAATGGTTTCAGATTTTTACATTTGTAAGTATTGCTATTTTGATTTTACTTTAAGCTGATTTCACTTTTGAAAATGCCTTAAAACTGTATATTTGGGCTCATGAAATCAGTTAAGCTTATTGAGTGTCCCAGAGATGCGATGCAAGGCATCAAGCCTTTCATTCCTACCGATGAAAAGGCAAAATATATTCAATCCCTTTTGAAATGTGGTTTTGATACGATAGACTTTGGGAGTTTTGTCTCCCCAAAAGCGATACCGCAAATGCAAGATACTGCTGAAGTTTTGTCTATGCTTGATTTATCTCAAACTCAAAGTAAACTTTTAGCGATTGTTGCTAACAGAAGAGGGGCAGAAGACGCCACTAAGTTTCCAGAAATCGATTACCTGGGTTATCCGTTTTCTATTTCTGAAAATTTCCAAATGCGAAACACCCATAAAACGATTGCTGAATCGGTTGAGGTGTTGAAGTCGATTTTAGAAATAGCGCAGGCCTCCAATAAATCGGTGGTGGCTTATTTGTCTATGGGCTTTGGTAATCCTTATGGTGATCCCTGGAATACAGATATTGTAGGGGAGTGGACAGAAAAGTTGGCAGACTTGGGGGTAAAAATTCTTTCCTTATCAGATACGGTTGGGAGTTCAACCCCCGATGTGATTGAAGATTTATTTTCAACACTTATTCCCAAATACCCAGATATGGAATTTGGGGCACACTTACACACCACACCAGAGGCCTGGTATGAAAAAATTCATGCAGCCGCTCAGGCAGGCTGTCGTAGATTTGATGGGGCCATTCAGGGGTTTGGTGGTTGCCCAATGGCTAAAGACGATCTCACTGGAAACATGCAGACCGAAAAAATGCTGTCTTATTTCAATTCTAAAGCTATTGATAACTCTATCCGAATGACCAGCTTTGAATCTGCTTATAATAAAGCCTCAGATTTGTTTTTGAAGTATCATTAGTTGTTAAACCCTTGTGTAGATCAACATCTTTAGGACCCTTTCAATAAACAAGTTTTCAAACTCTTAGACCTCACAGGTTTTTAAAACCTGTGAGGTCTTGTAAACAGATTATTCACATTAATAAACTATTTATTCTGCACTATCGCTGTTCACTTTAAATTCATGTTATTTATTTATTCAGGCGTCTATGTTCTAAAAGCTATGCGGTCTAACTTGGAATAACATTCTTTTTGGAAGATTCCCTTCTTTTTTACCTAATTTTGCAAAGTGAAAACTACTAAAAAAGACATACGCGCACTAAGTAAAAAAGAACTCCAAGACTTCTTTGTGTCTCAAGGCGATAAATCCTTCCGTGGATCCCAGGTATACGACTGGTTGTGGAATAAAGCCACCTACAATTTTGAGGACATGACCAATTTATCCAAGGAAACCAGGCAGATGCTAGTGGATAATTTTGTGATCAACCATATTGAAGTGGATCAGATGCAAAGGAGTAAGGATGGGACTATTAAAAATGCTGTAAAACTCCACGATGGTTTTACCGTAGAATCTGTTTTGATTCCCACAATGTCTAGAACAACAGCCTGCGTATCTTCTCAGGTGGGATGCAGTTTGGATTGTCAATTTTGTGCAACGGCAAAATTAAAACGCCTTAGAAACCTAAACGCTGATGAAATTTTTGATCAGGTAGTGGCGATTGATAAAGAGAGTAAGCTTTATAATGGTATTCCTTTATCCAATATTGTCTACATGGGTATGGGTGAGCCTTTGATGAATTATAATAATGTCCTGAAGTCTATCGAGAAAATCACCTCTCCAGAAGGTTTAGGAATGTCTCCACGAAGAATTACCTTATCTACCTCCGGAGTTCCGAAGATGATCAAAAAACTGGCAGATGATCAAGTCAAATTTCATTTAGCGGTCTCTTTACATTCCGCTATTGATGAGGTGAGAACCCAAATTATGCCTTTTAATGCTAAATTTCCTTTAGCTGATTTGAAAGCATCTTTGATTTATTGGTATGAGAAAACCGGAAAGTCTGTGACTTATGAATATATCGTTTGGAAGGGTATCAATGACAGAGAAGAAGATATAAGAGCTTTGGTGAACTTTTGCCAGGCTATCCCTTGTAAAGTAAATATCATTGAATATAATCCAATCGACGACGGGCAATTTCAGCAAGGTAGTGATGATGCCGTCGCTAAATATGTAAACGCCCTTGAAGCTAACCGAATCACTGTAACATTAAGACATTCACGAGGTAAAGATATTGATGCCGCTTGTGGGCAATTGGCGAATAAGATTAAGGTATAAAAAAAGCTCCGATGAAAATCGGAGCTTTAAGATTGTAGCAATAATTGCTTATTGTTTTACAAATTTGAAAGTTTTCACTTGACTTCCAGATGAAACTTTAGCGATGTAAAGTCCAGAAGACAAACCTGAAACATTTACCGAAGCATTATCTGTATTCAATTCTTTAGCTAGAACTTCCTGTCCTAAAGTGTTGAATAAAGAAACTTTGTCCAGATTAAATCCAGATTGAATAGATAGTTGACCTGCTTTGTAGAAGTGAGAAATTTCAGATAATTCAGTCTATTTTCTTCAAAACTACCAACGCTAAGGGTTTCAGCAGTTAAACTTACATTATCAAAATTGATATAAAACTCATCTGATACATCATGATGTCTAAAAGCAATGTAAAGAGTTTCAGAACCATCTAAGTCAGCTACATCAAGAGATCTGTCTACTAATGCACCAGCAGCAGCAGGATCATCTCCAAGATTTTCATTAAAACTAACTGTAATTGAGTTGTCCATAAAATCTGCTACTGTGTTTCCTGTTGATACATAAACAGTATAAACTTCTGCAGAAAAGCCTGGGTCTTGTCCTCCAGTCTGGTAAGAAAGTGATAAACCTGAAGCCCCACTAACATCAATAGCTGGAGATACTGAATAATTGTTTGGAAATAAAGGTCCAGTTGCGCCTGTCCAAGAAGCTGATGTCATAGTTGGTGTAGCTGGGATAGCATAAGGGAAAAACACCTGGGTATCACCATCTACATCAATTTGATTCCAATCTGAAATATCTTCGTCATTAAAATCATCAGAAAAGAGTTCAGTTTGCGCGTTCATTGAAAAGCTAGCGATAAGAGCTAGCATCATTAAAGTAATTTTTTTCATAGTGTTAAAATTTTAAGGTTAAGTTGTAAATGTAATCAATTATTATTTTTCACAAAATAATTGTGATTATTTATTTAAATTATTAATTAGTTTGAGTTATTAATAATGTGAAGCTGAAAGCTAATTTTCAGTTTTTCTTAATATTATAAACTCTATCTTTGTGAGTCTTGAAAACAGTCTCACAAATAAAAGAGCCGATTGCGCATGAGATGGAACTTTTTGAAAAAAAGTTCTCTTTATTCATGTCTTCTAAAGTGGCTTTGCTCAATAAAATCACTCACTTCATTGTCAATAGAAAAGGGAAGCAGATGCGGCCTATGTTCGTTTTTTTGGTGGCCAAAATGGTATCCGATGGTGAAGTGAATGACAGGACTTACAGAGGCGCTTCTGTGATTGAGCTCATTCACACAGCTACCTTAGTGCACGATGATATCGTCGACGATAGTAACCAAAGGCGAGGCTTCTTTTCAATCAATGCATTATGGAAAAATAAAATCGCCGTTTTGGTTGGGGATTTTCTTTTGTCTAAAGGTTTATTATTATCTATCGATAACGATGATTTCGACCTTCTTAAAATTATCTCCGTTGCTGTTCGTGAAATGAGCGAAGGGGAATTACTTCAAATCGAAAAGGCCAGACGTCTGGATATTACTGAAGATATTTATTACGAAATTATTCGTCAGAAGACCGCCACGCTTATTGCCGCTTGCTGTAGCTTAGGTGCTGCTGCTGTAAAACCGAATTCTTCTCACGTAGAGTCGATGCGGAAATTTGGAGAACTCATAGGAATGGCTTTTCAAATCAAGGATGATTTATTCGATTATGGAGAGCAAAAGATTGGTAAACCAACGGGGATTGACATTAAGGAGCAAAAAATGACACTACCTCTTATTTACACGTTGAATCAAGCCTCAAAAAAAGATAAAGACTGGATCATCAATTCGGTCAAAAATCACAACAAAGACAAAAAGCGAGTCAACGAAGTGATTGAGTTTGTGAAATCCTCTGGAGGGCTTTCTTATGCTCAAACTAAGATGAAGGCTTTTCAGAAAGAAGCCTCAGATATACTTGAGCAATATCCAGAGTCGCCCTATAAATCTTCTCTTCAATTGATGATTGATTATGTGATTGATCGCGAGAAATAATTTGAAGACTTGAAGGCCTCACAGTCCCCAAAACTTTGGGGACTGTGAGGCCTAATAGAAGACATTATTCATATGAATACATTATTTTTGTTTTGTACTTTAATCTCATTTTATTTTTAAAAAATCACCTCATTGATTAGTAAATCTACCATTGATAAAGTGTTTGACATTTCCCGAGTTGAGGAAGTCATCGGTGATTACGTTCAGTTAAAAAAATCAGGGAGTAATTTTAAAGGGCTCAGTCCTTTTACGGAAGAGCGAACGCCGAGTTTTATGGTGTCTCCCGTTAAACAGATTTGGAAGGATTTTAGTTCTGGTAAAGGCGGTAATGTAGTTGCGTTTCTCATGGAACATGAGCATTATACGTATCCTGAGGCGATTAAGCATCTAGCAAAACGCTACAATATAGAAATTGAAGAAACGGAGCAATCTTCAGAAGAAAAAGAAAAAGCAAGCGAGCGGGAAAGTATGTATTTGGTCAATGAATTTGCCAAAACCTTTTTTGTCAATCAGATGCTACAAACCGATGAAGGTAAATCTGTAGGTTTAAGTTATTTCAAAAACCGGGGCTTTACTTCAGAAACGATAGAGAAATTTGATTTAGGCTATTCACCAGACGAATGGCAAGCCTTCACCGATAAAGCTTTGGGAAAAGCCTATAAATTGGAATTTTTAGAAAAGACAGGGCTTACCATTGTAAAAGGAGAGAAGCGATTCGACAGATTCAAAGGGCGAGTGATGTTCCCTATTCACTCCATGTCTGGACGAATTCTTGGTTTTGGGGGTCGAATTTTGACAAACGATAAGAAACAAGCCAAATACCTCAACTCACCTGAAAGTGAAGTTTACCATAAAAGTAAAGTGCTATATGGTCTTTATCAGGCCAAGCAGGCTATCGCTAAGGCGGATAATTGCTATTTAGTCGAAGGGTATACGGATGTGATTCAGTTTAATCAAACAGGAATCGAGAATGTAGTAGCATCTTCCGGGACTGCACTGACCCCAGAACAAATTCGTTTGATCAGCAGGTTAACCAACAATATCACCGTTCTGTTTGATGGGGATGCCGCAGGATTGAGAGCTTCTATTCGAGGGATAGATTTGATTTTGGAACAAGGCATGAACGTGAAGGTCTGTCTGTTTCCTGAAGGTGAAGATCCAGATAGTTTTGCAAAGGCTAATTCTCAAGAGGATCTACAAGAGTATCTCCATAAAAATGCACAAGATTTTATAAGGTTCAAAGCTTCGCTTTTGCTAGAAGATGCAGACAAGGATCCTGTAAAAAAAGCTGAGGTGGTGAGAGATATTGTAAATTCAATCTCCAAAATACCAGATCAAATCACTCAGGAAATTTACGTCCAGACCTGTTCCAGTCTTTTGGATGTTTCCGAGGATGTTCTTTTCAGTACACTCGCTCAAATTCTGGCTAAAGACAGAAAAGAAGCAAGTCGAAATGTGAAAAAGAGATCGCTGGAGGTCGTTAAGGAAAACCCTCAAAATATATCAGTTCCTAAAGTAGATCAGCAGTACGTTTTAGAGCGAAGTATCATACAATTGTTATTGAGGTATGGAGAGCAGAAAGCTGTTTTTATTGACATAGAGTTTGATGTCGATGAAGATAAGGACATCGAAATTAAAAGAGAATATGTGGTTTTTGAAAAGATTTTTATTGAATTGCAAGAAGATGAAGTCGAATTTTCAAATCCTGTTTTCAAAGAGCTTTACGATCACATAATTGAAGTTTTCGTGAAAGATGGTCATTTAAAAATTGATTCTTTTATCAATCACCTCAGTCCTGAGCTAGCTCAGGAAGTGACTTCCATATTGATGGAAAATGAAAAAAATCAATTGCATGATTGGAAAAGGCAAGAGATTTTTGTGATCGATAAGAGCGTCCTGGATCCCAGAGAAGTTATGGAAACGATTTTGAATCTGCGCAGATTCCTCATCAGGAAAAAAGTTCAGGATCTAAGCGAAATCATCAAAAGCCAAAAAGAAGAAGTGGATGTCGAGCTTATGCGCGAAACCATGGATTACAATGGGCTTGAAGTTTTGATCTCCAATAAACTGAACCGTGTCTTATAGGCTTTTACCTTTCTTTAGGTAGTGAAGTTGAAATTTAGGCTTTGTATTCATCAGGGATTTCACAAACAGGAATAGGCTGCATTTTATGTTGATTGGCCTTGTGGTGTTTGTTAAATATGTTAAGCACCTCCTGCTGTCTATCCGATATATCTGCAATATCGCCGCTAAATTCCATAGCCCACTCCAGCTCATCATAACTAGCGCCTATTTGCTCTTCGTCTGTTCTATGGTCTCCATGTAGCCCATCGGTAGGCTCTGCTTCCTGGATTTCATCAATGACGCTCAAACTTTCTGCAAGCTTGTAGACTTCGCTTTTCAT
Source organism: uncultured Mesohalobacter sp. (assembly GCA_964577705.1). GTDB lineage: Bacteria > Bacteroidota > Bacteroidia > Flavobacteriales > Flavobacteriaceae > Psychroflexus. Next base: position 19,221 of record CAZOAD010000020.1, on the reverse strand, counting down.
CAAATCCGCAATCGGACTTAAATCTACGCCACCATCGCCATATTTGGTATAAAAACCTACACCAAAGTCTTCTACCTTATTTCCTGTTCCTGCAACAAGATATCCGTGAATCCCTGCAAAATAATAGAGTGTAGTCATTCTCAGTCTGGCTCTTGCATTGGCTAAAGAGAAATTCTGCAAGTCTTGATCTTGCATTTCCGGTAAGCTCGATTTAAGGGTATCAAAAGTATTTGATAGATCTACTTTTACAGAAGTTACATTCCCAAACCTGCCTTCTAAATGTTCGATGTGTTTTCTTGCTCTGGATACTTGAGATTTATGTTGATGTATGGGTAATTCAACACATAAGGTAGGTTTGCCAGTAGTTGCGCAAAGTGTAGAAGTAACAGCTGAGTCAATACCTCCTGAAACCCCGATAACAAAACCATTTTGCTGGCTCTTTTTCAAATAATCTTTCATCCATTCCGTGATGTAATCAATTGTTTTCTGGGTTTGCATAAGGCAATTTTTAGGCTTAATACTTACATTTGCATCAAATATAAGTAATCTATGCTGTTGCAAAACTCTAACATTTCAAAAATGAGGTTTCCTTTAATTTTGTTGAGTGTTTTTTTGATGTTATGGGGTTGTCAAGACCAGTCAAAGTTGAATTCTGATGCTGAGGCTCTGGACATCAATCTTGAAATTAAGCGGTTCGATCTTGAGTTTGCGAAAGCAAGTCCAGAGGATTTACCAGCTTTAAAATCCAAATATCCAAAACTATTCCCCGAGCAGATACCTGATAGCTTATGGATCGCAAAAATGCAAAGCGATCTACAGCAAGAAATAAATGCAGAAGTTCTAGAGGGTTTTCCTGATTTTGAAGAAGAATCTAAGCGAATTGAACGGTTTTTTAAATATGTCAAATATTATTATCCTGATTCCGAAATACCAGTAGTTTTTACCTTAGCGGAAGAAGTAAATTATAGACAAAAGCTGGTTTTGACTCAAGAGGCGTTGTTGATTTCTCTGGATAATTATTTGGGCAAAGATCATAAGTTTTATCAAGGTCTAGCTCAGTATATCGCTTTTCAACAAGATAAGGACTTTTTGGTTTCAGACATAGCTGAATCTTTTGCTAAACAAAAATTGGAAAGAAACCGTTCTAGAACATTTTTGTCTGAGATGATTTACTACGGGAAGATCCTTTATGTGAAGGACCTTCTCATGCCTTTTGAATCTGATGCTGCCAAAATTTATTACTCAGACGATCAATTGAAATGGGCAGAAGACAACGAAATTGAAATCTGGTCTTTTTTTGTCGAGCGTAATTTGATTTACTCTACAGATAATCGATTGGAGGACAGGTTTATCAACCTTGGTCCCTATTCAAAATTTTATTTGGAATTGGATAATGAGTCTTCTCCAAGAATTGGTCAATACATAGGATGGCAAATTGTGAAAGCTTACGTGGAAAAGTATCCTAATACAAACATAAATGAACTTCTAGAACTCGAACCTGATGTTATTTTTAAAAAATCAAAATATAAACCTTAGTTATGATTGAAAAAAAATCTGAAATTAAAATTAATGTCGTCACAGACGATAATAGAATACCAGAAAAGTTAACCTGGTCTGCCGAAGATGGAGGTATCGATAATGAGGAAGCCAAGGCTGCCTTTTTAAGCATTTGGGATCACAAAGCTCAGGAGACTCTGCGAATTGATCTGTGGACCAAAGAAATGCCGGTGGATGAAATGAAAAAATTCTTTCATCAAATATTTGTGGGGATGACAGATACCTTTCAAAGAGCGACAGACGATGAGAAAATGACGGCCACTATGAAAGATTTCTGTGATTATTTTGCTGAAAAGTTAGATATCAAAGACGTAAAAAAATAGTGATAAAAAATAAAGCTTTAATCTTTGTTTATAACGCCAGCTCTGGCGTTAATAATTCGCTTTTGGATAGCGTTCAAAAACTCCTGAAGCCAGAAAGCTATGAGTGCAAACTGTGTGAACTTACCTTCGGTGTGATTTCTGAAAACAAAAAATGGAAAGCGTTTAGGAAGCAAAGCGATATGGAGATGATTTTTCTTCATAAAGAAGAATATCAGAAAAAATTCAAATCAAAATTTGAACAACTCTATGATCTTCCAGTGGTTTTGTACCAGGATAATTACGATTTAAGCCTTGTGATAGGTAAAGAGGAGCTCAATCAAATTGAAGAGGTCGAAATTCTGATTGAAAAAATTAAGGCGAGAGTAGACTTAAACTAGGGTTTCATTGATGCTCTGGATGTAATCTAGTATCTCATCCCGTCCGGTTTGATGAGCTGAGGAAGTCACGAAGTAGGGAGGTAACTCTTCCCAGGTTTCCATGAGTTTTGCTTTGTAAACCGCAATATTTTGTTCTAAAGCCTGAGGCTTCAATTTATCAGCTTTCGTAAAAACAATTGAAAAAGGTATCGTGTTCATACCCATCCATTGCAAGAATTCTAAATCTATTGGCTGAGGTTCGTGCCTGGAGTCAATCAGAATAAATGTATTGACAAGCTGTTGACGTTTTTCAAAATAAGCAGTGATGTATTTCTGAAATGTTTTCTTCTCTTGCTTGCTTACCTTGGCATAACCATAACCTGGTAAATCTACCAGATGCCAGGTATCATTGATTAAAAAATGATTGATAAGTCTGGTTTTTCCTGGTTTTCCAGAAACTTTAGCAAGATTTTTTCTGCCCGTCAGCATGTTGATTAGTGAAGATTTCCCCACATTACTTCTGCCGATAAAAGCATATTCAGGCAGCTGCGAATTTGGACATTTAGTCACATCCGAATTACTGACCACAAATGATGAGGTTTTTATTTTCATAGAAGTTAGACTTAGAGTTTTCTCTTCTCAAGCCATGCATAGAGAATGTCGTTGAACTCATCGGGGTGCTCCATCATAGCAGCATGACCACACTTATCTATCCAAAACAATTCAGAATCTGGTAGAAGTTTATCAAAGTCTTTTGCTACTTGTGGAGGCGTAACTTCATCTTGTCTTCCCCAAATGATACAGGTCGGCGTTTCCATAGTTGGAAGATCTTTGGACATATTGTGCCTGATGGCACTTTTTGCGATAGATAGTGTTCGTATCAACTTACTCCTATCGTTTACAACACTATAAACATCATCTATAATTTCCTGAGTTGCCACTTCAGGGTCGTAAAACACATCCTGAGCTTTCTTTTTTATGTATTCGTAGTCGCCACGCTTAGGATAGCTTTCACCCATCGCACTTTCATAAAGACCAGAACTGCCTGTAATGACAAGTGCTTTTACAATTTCAGGATAAATTTTGGTGGTCAACAATCCTACGTGACCACCCAGAGAATTTCCTACCAAAATCACCTTGCCGTAACCTTTAAAATCTATAAATTCTTTGATGTACTTGGTTAGGGTTTTGATGTTAGTCTTAAGCAAGGGCATGTCGTATAGTGGTAACTCAGGGACGACAACTTTATAGCCTTTATTTGGAAAATAAGACATTACTCCATCAAAGTTACTTAAGCCACCCATAAGCCCGTGCAAAATCACGATGGGGGTACCTTCTCCTTTTTCAAAGTACTTAAACTTGCCTTCTTGCGTAATATGTTCTTCCATCAGGTTTTTAGAATTTCAAAATCCAAATATAAAGATATTTGAATAAGAAACCCTCACAGTTTTTGGGACTTGTAGATTCAAAAGCTAATTAAGTGTTATTTAGTCTTTTATGCTCTAATTCGACTCGAGAGAGTGAACATTATACTCTTTTTTTTCTTCAGAAAAGAGGTTTATTTAATTTATCCACAGCAATTTAGTCTGCTGTAAGATTATGGAAACCTTCTGTAATTACTACTCTCAACAAGTCTTAAAGGCTTCTAAGGGAAAAAGTTATCCACAATGTGGTAGAAAGTGGTAAAATGTGGTAAAAAATTCAATATATTTGAAATTGAAATCAAACCAATCATGAATACCCTCATAGGATCTTACGAATGCAAAGTTGACACAAAAGGTCGACTTATGCTACCGTCTGGCTTAAAAAAGCAGATGCTTCCTATTATTGAAGAGGGTTTTGTTTTAAAGCGTTCTGTGTTTCAGCCATGCTTGGAGTTATATCCCATGAGTCAGTGGAATGCACTGATGGATAAAATGAATGGTTTAAACCGATTCAATAAAAAGAACAACGATTTTATAAGAAAGTTCTCAGCGGGTGTCAAGGTGATAGAGGTGGATGCGAATGGAAGGTTGTTGATACCAAAGGATCTGATTGGATTTGCTGGTATAGAAAAAGAAATCGTGGTTTCTTCTGCCATCAATATCGTTGAAATTTGGGATAAGGATAAATATGAATCAGTCATTAGCGATTCTGAAGACTTCGCAGATTTAGCTGAAGACGTAATGGGAATTGTTGCTGATGAATGAAGCTTACCACATCCCCGTTCTGCTCAAAGAGAGTGTTGATGGCATGTCTATAAAGCCAGATGGCGTTTATGTGGATGTGACATTTGGCGGAGGTGGCCATTCCAGAGAAATTTTATCTAGACTAGGAGAACAGGGGAAGCTCTATGCTTTTGATCAGGATCAAGATGCTCAGGAAAATACTATTGAAGATTCTCGATTTACACTTATTCAGGCAAACTTCAGATTTATAAAACGCTTTTTAAAACTGGAAGGTGTCAAAGAAGTAGATGCTATACTTGGAGATTTTGGAGTTTCCTCTCATCAGTTTGATGAAGGAGAGAGGGGGTTTTCTATAAGATTTGATGCAGAATTGGATATGAGAATGGATCAGCAATCAGGGGTAAGTGCATCAGAATTGATCAATACCTATACGGAAGAACAAATCTCACAATTGCTTTGGCAATATGGAGAGATCAAGATGTCTAGAAAGCTGGCGAAAGCTATAGTAGAAGAAAGAACGGTGAAGCCCATTCAATCGACTTCAGAATTGAATGCGTTGCTAACGCCTTTTTTTCCTCCGACTAAAGTCAATAAGTTTTTGGCTCAGGTATATCAGGCTATTCGAATTGAAGTGAATCAAGAAATGGAAGTGCTTAAAGAGTTTTTACTTCAAACACCAGAGCTGATAAAAAAAGGAGGGAGGCTGAGTTTGATTTCATATCACTCTCTGGAAGATAGATTGGTGAAGCGATTCATAAGAGACGGTAAATTCTCTGGAGCCCCAGAAAAAGATTTTTATGGAAATATGCTGGTGCCTTTTAGGAAAGTTGGAAAACTGATCACGCCAAGTCAAACCGAAATGAGACAAAACACCAGATCAAGAAGTGCGAAATTAAGAATAGGAGAAAAGCTATAAATATGTCCAATGGATTCGGAAACATATTGAAAGGTAAATTTTTGGTAAGCGAAGGCGCATTTACCAATTGGGCTTTTATTGTGTTTTGTGCTTTGCTTGCCATTATAATGATTGCCAGCTCTCACAGTGCCGAGCGTAAAGTATATCAAGTTGCTGAATTGAATCAGGAATTGAGAGAGTTGAGAAGTGAATTTGTAGATACTCGTAAAACAGTAATGCAGCAAAAAATGGAATCCAATGTCGCTAAAAAGATGAAAGAGCGTTCCATTGGATTGTCCGACAAACCGCCCTATAAAATCATAGTAAAGTCCAAATAAAATGACAACAGACAAAAGCATTTTAAGGAGGTTTTACATTCTAGCTACTGTGCTGGTACTTGTATTCTTAACCATGGGCTACAAGCTCTTTGATATTCAGGTTATCGAAGGTCAAAAGTATAAGGACTTAGCTCAGGAAACCGTTTACAGGAATTTCAGTATCGAGCCAAATCGTGGAAATCTTTATGATACCAACATGAATCTGCTGGCAACCTCAGTCCCAAAATATGATATTCGATTTGATGCAGTAACCGTTTCCGATGCCAATTTTCAAAAATATGCCTCAGCACTGGCTTCAGCATTATCTAAAGAGCTTGGGAATTCCAAAAGCTATTATTTACAGAAATTGAAACGTGCTCGCGAAATCAAAAACAGGTATTTGCTCATAGCTAAGCAAGTGGATTATTCAGAATATATAGCCATTCGAGAGTTTCCGCTTTTTAATCTTGGGCCCTATAAAGGAGGGTTTATCGCTGAGCAAACCACCGTTCGAGAAAATCCACTAGGAAAAATTGGAGAGCGCACAGTCGGTTTTGGAAACGTAGGGCTTGAAGGTGCATTTGATGAATATCTAAAAGGAAAGCAGGGTCAAAGACTAAAGCAAAAAATAGCTAAAGGACAATGGAAACCAATTAGTGATGTCAACGAAGTAGAGCCAGAAGATGGCTATGATGTCATTTCTACTATTGATGTTAATATACAGGATGTTGCTCATCATGCATTGCTGGAGCAGCTTGAGCATTTTGAAGCCGACCATGGAAGTGTGGTGGTTATGGAAACTAAAACAGGAGAAATAAAAGCCATTTCTAATCTTGGACGGATCAAGAATTCCAACAAGTATTACGAAAAATTGAATTACGCGGTTTATGAGCCTCACGAGCCCGGGTCTACCTTTAAGCTCATGAGTATGGCGGCTGCTTTGGAAGATAAAGTCATCGATACGAGTACAGTTTTCGATACGGAGAAAGGCATGGTACAGTTTTTTGATCGTCGGGTGTATGATTCTAAGCCTGGAGGTTACGGCAAGATCTCAGCAGCAGAAGCATTTGAAGTATCTTCTAATACTGCTTTTGCAAAGATGATTTACGAGAATTATAAAGACCACCCAGAACGTTTTGTCAACCGTCTTTATAATATGGGTCTTAATGAAAAAATTGGTTTGAGAATTAAAGGCGAAGGTCAGCCTCAAATCCCGCATCCAGACGATTCCAATTGGTATGGAACAACCTTACCCTGGATGTCTTTTGGTTACGGTGTGTCTTTAACCTCCCTGCAGACGTTGACCTTTTACAATGCCATTGCAAACGACGGGTTGAAGATAAAACCCAAATTCATCAAGCAAGTGAGGGATAAGCATTCACTTATTGAATCTTACTCAGATCCGATTATCGAAGGCAGTATTTGTTCGAAAGAAACAGCCCATAAGCTTAAGGCTATGATGGAAAGAGTGGTGGACAAAGGAACAGGGAGTAATATTAGGCATTCCAACTTTTCTATGGCTGGAAAAACTGGCACTTGCCAGACGGAATATTGGATTGAATCTGGTCGTTATGTTTCATCTTTTGTCGGTTATTTTCCGGCAGAAGAGCCAAAATATTCCTGCATTGTGGTTATTCATAAACCAAATCCAAAAATAGGTTATTACGGAAGCACAGTTGCAGCTCCGGTTTTTGCAAAAATTGCTCAAAAAATTTATATCGATACGCCACTTAAAGATGAAATTTCTACAGAAGCAGCCTTTGATATTAAAGTGGCTAATCAGAGTTATGAGAATTACTTCAAGGTTTCTCAAAAATACAAGACCGTGATGCCAGATTTAACTGGCTATCCAGCGATGGATGCCGTTTCAATTTTAGAAAACTTAGGCCTAAAAGTGAATTTGGTTGGCAATGGTAAAGTGCAAAAGCAGTCGATCAAAAGCGGAACAAAAATTACAAATAACCAAC
>CAZOAD010000020.1:0-11538 GCA_964577705.1 uncultured Mesohalobacter sp. | reverse complement strand
ATGGCTTCCAACTATTACGAAAATCCATCCTCCAACCTAAAGCTTGTAGGAGTCACTGGTACCAATGGTAAAACAACGGTTAGCTCTTTGCTCTACCAACTTTTTAAAGCACTTGGTTTTAAAGTTGGTTTAATTTCGACCGTAACGATCAAAGTTGACGATAAGGAATTCTCAACTAAACTGACCACTCCAGATTCTTTGACGATTAATTCTTATCTCAAAATGATGAATGAGGTCGGAGTTGAGTTTTGTTTTATGGAAGTTAGTTCCCACGGGATTGCTCAGCACAGAACTTTAGGACTTGATTTTGCCGGAGGAATTTTTACCAATCTTTCTCAAGACCACCTGGATTATCACAAAACTTTCGCTGAATATAGGGATGTTAAAAAACGATTTTTTGATCAATTGCAAAAGGATGCTTTTGCAATAACCAATGTGGACGACAAAAATGGAAACTACATGCTTCAGAATACGAAAGCTAAAGCTTACGGATATGGAGTTAAAAACCTAACAGATTATAAAGTCAAAGTCCTGGAAAAGAGTTTTTCTGGACTTAAATTGAATATCAACGGAAATGAAGTCTGGTCCAGATTTATTGGAGATTTTAATGCTTACAATTTACTTGCAGTTTATGCAGCAGCAGATTTGCTGGATGTAGAACAGCTTGAAAATCTTCAGACTTTAAGTCAGTTGCGCCCCGTAGACGGAAGATATCAGCATCATGTTTCAGATTCTGGAATACATGTGATTGTGGATTATGCGCATACATCCGATGCGTTGAAGAATGTCTTGCAAACTACAAACGACATCAGGACCCGAAACGAAGAACTTATTACCGTTGTAGGCTGTGGGGGCGATCGCGATAAAACCAAGCGACCGCTTATGGGTAAAATTGCAGGGAATTTGAGTACCAAAGTGATTTTTACCAGCGATAACCCAAGAACTGAAGACCCAGAAGAAATAATTGCAGATATAGAAAAAGGAGTTGAGCCACAAGATGTATTTAAGACCTTGAGCATCACTTCCAGACAGCAAGCGATTAAAACAGCCTGTAGTTTGGCTCAAAAAGGAGACATTATTTTAATAGCAGGCAAAGGACATGAAACTTATCAAGAGGTTCATGGAGTGAGATCAGATTTTGATGATTTAAAAATCGTAAAAGACCTATTGGTTCAATTTAAGAAATAAGATATGTTGTATTATTTATTCGAATTTTTAGAAAACAACTACGATCTTCCTGGGTCTAGTCTGTTTAAATACATATCTTTTAGAGCAGCAGCAGCGATTATTTTGTCACTTTTAATTTCCACCATTTTTGGTAAACGTATCATTTTGTTTCTTCAGAGAAAACAAATCGGTGAAAGCGTTAGGGAACTTGGTCTTGAAGGGCAGAAAGAAAAGGCAGGAACACCAACCATGGGTGGACTCATTATCATATTTTCGACTCTTATTCCAGTTTTGCTCCTTTCTCAGTTAGATAATATTTATATCATTCTTTTGATTGTGACCACCATTTGGATGGGTGCCATCGGATTTTTAGACGATTATATCAAAACCTTTAAAAAAAATAAGGAGGGCTTGAAAGGTAAATTCAAAGTGATAGGGCAGGTAGGTCTTGGTCTTTTTGTAGGAGCGGTTATGTATTTTCATCCCGATGTAAGCGTAAGAGCAGATAATAAAGTCACTACAACAGATAACGTACAAGTGATTTCTGAAACTTCGCCAGAAGAAAAGTCCTTAACGACTACCATTCCCTTTTTTAAGAATAACGAATTGGACTATGCCAAGGCGATCTCCTGGATAAGTGAGGGAGCTGCCTCATATGCATGGCTTATATTTATTCCTATCGTCATCTTTATTGTCACCGCCGTTTCCAATGGAGCCAATTTGACCGATGGTATTGATGGTCTGGCAGCTGGGAGCTCAGCAATTATTGTACTTACGTTGGGAATTTTTGCCTGGGTGTCCGGTAATATTATTTTCTCAGATTACCTCAATGTGATGAATATTCCCAGATCTGGAGAGATGACCATCTTTATTACTGCCTTTGCAGGGTCTTTAGTTGGGTTTTTATGGTACAATACGTTTCCTGCCCAGATATTTATGGGAGATACCGGAAGTCTAACCATAGGGGGAATTATAGCAGTGATAGCCATTGCCACTAGAAAAGAACTTTTAATACCAATCCTCTGTGGCATATTTTTCCTGGAAAGTATATCTGTAATTCTGCAAGTGAGCTGGTTTAAGTACACCAAAAAGAAAAGTGGAATTGGAAAGCGTATATTTTTAATGTCTCCAATTCATCACCATTATCAGAAACTAGGCTTTCATGAGTCTAAAATTGTTGTTCGGTTTTGGATCATAGGAATTTTACTAGCTGTAATCACCATTGTCACACTTAAAATCAGATAACATGAAAAAGCTAGTCATTTTGGGTGGAGGTGAAAGCGGTGTAGGTGCTGCTATACTTGGTAAAGATCAATCTTTTGAGGTGTTCTTGTCCGATTTTTCTGTTATAAAGCCAAAGTTCAAGGCTAAATTAAATTCAGAAGGAATTGAATTTGAAGAAAGAGGACATACGCTGTCTAAGCTTGAAGCTGCTGATTTGATTGTGAAAAGTCCAGGGATTTCAGATGACCTTCCACTGATTCAAGGTTTACTAAAAAAAGGCATCAACATCATTTCTGAAATTGAGTTTGCTTCCAGGTTTACGGAGGCTAATCTAATTGGAATTACAGGATCTAACGGCAAGACTACAGTCACCAACATGGTATTTCATATTTTACAAAACGCTGGATTATCCGTATCGATGGCGGGTAACGTGGGATTTAGCTTTGCGGAGCAAGTCGCTAGAAAAAGCGTTCACAATTATGTGTTGGAGGTCAGTAGCTTTCAGTTGGACAATATTGATAAATTCCGACCACACATTGCAATTTTGACCAGTATTACCCCAGATCATCTGGACAGGTATCACAACAATTTTCAGGAGTATATAGAAGCGAAATTCAAAATTACAAAGAACCAAACCGAAGAGGATTATCTCATTTATAATAAAGATGATGAAGTTATAGTCGATTGGCTGGAAAAGAACCCAGTGAGAGCACAGCTGATTCCGTTCACGATGGAAACCCTCGTAGACGATTTATCAGCATTTATAAAGGATAACGAAATTAATATCAAAATCAATCATAATTTATTTACTATGTCAGTAACAGATTTAGCTGTAAAAGGCGACCATAATACAAGAAATGCCATGGCAGCCTCTACTGCTGCTAGATTACTAAAAATCAGAAAGCAAACCATACGGGAAAGTATGGAGAGTTTTCATGGCGTTGAACATAGGCTAGAGCAGCTTGGAAAAATCAATAAAGTAGCATTTATCAACGATTCAAAGGCAACCAATGTGAACGCGACTTTTTACGCTTTGGACAGCATGAATTCGCCAACGGTTTGGATTGTAGGAGGCGTAGATAAGGGGAATAAATATGAAGATTTACTTGCCCTGGTCAACGAAAAAGTGAAAGCCATCGTGTGCTTAGGAATAGATAATCATAAAATCTATGAAGCTTTCAGCAATTGTGTAGATACCATTTTGGAATCTTCAAACATGGAGGACGCCGTATCAAAAGCCTATGAATTGACTGAAGAAAATGACGCTGTGCTGTTGTCACCAGCATGTGCGAGTTTCGATTTATTTGAAAATTACGAAGACCGGGGAAGACAGTTTAAAAACGCAGTACAACGCTTAAAACTATAAAAGTAAAATGTCAACAAGCACTGGACTTAAGGAGTTTTTTAAAAGTATAAAAGGGGACAAGATGTTATGGTCTGTAGCCGCGCTTTTGGCCATTTTTTCTTTTATTCCGGTTTATAGTGCTTCCAGCAATTTAGCATATCTCAACGGAGCTAGCGGGAGTACTTTCGCCTATTTGGTTAAGCATTTCATTCACCTGGTACTTGGGTTTTCTATACTTTATGCCACCCATAAAATTCCTTATCGCTATTTCAGAGGTTTATCGATAATTTTATTACCAGTGGTGATTGTGTTATTAATGGTGACTTTACTGCAAGGAACCACCATGCAGGGAGCGAATGCCAGCCGTTGGATACAAGTACCTATTGTCAATTTTTCATTTCAGACCTCTACATTGGCATCAGTAGTCTTATTGATTTATGTGGCCCGTTATTTATCCAAAATAAAAGATACAGAATACACCTTTAAAGAAACTATTTTGCCGCTATGGGTTCCTGTTTTTCTTGTGGTTGGACTTATTTTACCTGCAAATTTATCTACAGCAGCCATTATTTTTTTCATCGTGTTGCTGCTCACCTTCGTAGGTGGTTATACCTTTAAATATACCGCAATCATTTTAGGTGCCGGGATGCTAGGTTTGGTGCTGTTTGGTTTAACTGCCAAAGCATTTCCAGATTTGTTCCCCAACCGAGTGGATACCTGGATAAGCAGAGTAGAAAGCTTTACTCAGGATGAGCAAACACGTGAGCAATATCAAGTTGAAAAAGCGAAGATCGCGATTGCTACCGGAGGAATTACAGGCAATGGAATAGGAAAAAGCGTACAACGTAATTTTCTTCCCCAGTCCTCATCAGACTTTATATATGCCATTATCGTTGAAGAAATGGGCATGGTAGGTGGAATTGGAGTGATTTTAGCATATTTATTTATGCTGTACCGCATAGCTATTATTGTAACCAAATCGGATACAGCTTATGGTCGATTGCTGGTTATTGCAGCTGGGATCCCAATTATATTTCAAGCCTTTATCAACATAGCAGTTGCGGTTGAATTTTTTCCCGTCACGGGTCAGACTCTCCCATTGGTAGGGAGCGGGGGTACCTCGATTTGGATGACCTGCCTTTCTCTTGGCATCGTTATAAGCGTAAGTGCAAATAATGAAGTGAAAGCCAAGTCTGAAGCCAAGCAAAAAGAAAAAGAAGATGATCTAGCGATTGAAAATCCGTTAGAAGTTTTAAGTGAAACGATATGAGTGCAAAACGATATATGATTTCCGGAGGAGGCACTGGTGGACATATCTACCCAGCTATCGCAATTGCCGAAGAGCTGAAGGACAGACATCCTGAAGCGGAATTTCTTTTTGTTGGCGCCAAAGATAAAATGGAAATGACCAAAGTACCAGAAGCAGGATTTGAAATTGAAGGACTTTGGATTTCCGGAATTCAGCGAAAATTAACCTTAACCAACTTGATGTTTCCTTTGAAGCTGATCAGTTCTATGCTCAAAGCTAAAAAGTTAGTTAAAAAATTTAAGCCAAATGTGGTGATTGGTACTGGCGGTTTTGCCAGTGGCCCCTTGCTTAAGGTGGCCTCGAACCAAGGTATTTCTACTTTGATTCAAGAACAAAATGCTTACGCTGGTATCACAAATAAATGGCTGGCCAAAGATGCTACTACTATTTGCGTGGCTTATGAAGGCATGGAAAAGTTTTTTCCAAAAGAAAAACTAGTGCTTACTGGTAACCCTATACGAAAGGACTTACTCGAAGTAAAAAGCAAAAAAGAAGCTGGTCTTAAACATTTTAAATTGGATTCGGGTAAAAAGACCTTGCTGATTGTTGGAGGTAGCTTAGGTTCTCAGCGCATCAATGAATTAATTGCTGCCCAGCTTCCCTTATTTGAAGCTGAAAACCTGCAAGTCTTATGGCAGTGCGGAAAGTTATACTATGACAGATACGCTTCAAAAGCAACTCCATCTATTAAAGTGCTGAAGTTTATTTCAAAAATGGATTTAGCCTATGCTGCAGCAGATGTTATTATCTCCAGAGCTGGAGCAGGAGCGGTAAGTGAGTTGAGCCTTGTAGGCAAACCAGTGCTTTTTATCCCTTCACCAAATGTAGCTGAAGATCATCAAACCAAAAACGCTAAATCTATAGAGGATAAAGACGCAGCAGTCATGCTAAAAGAAAGTGATCTAGATGAAAAGTTTGTATCAGTGTTTAAAGCTCTGATCAACGATATTGACTTGCAAAAAAAGCTATCCAAAAATATTTTGACTTTAGCCAAACCTTTAGCAACAAAGGCCATCGTCGATGAAGTGGAACGTATAGAAAAGAAAGCGAAATGAAAGAACTAAAGCAATATACAAATGTGTTCTTGATCGGTATCGGAGGTATCGGTATGAGTGCTTTAGCTCGCTACTTCAATCAGAAAGATTTAATGGTTTCAGGTTATGATAGAACTGAAACCGATTTAACCAAGACCTTAGTCAAGGAAGGGATAGAAGTGGTGTATTCTGAATCTATCAGCAGTGAGATTCAGAATTTATCAAAAGATTCGAGCCTTATCATTTACACACCGGCCATTTCCAAAAGTTCAAAACTCTTCGCCTACTTTAAAGAACAGCAGTTTGAACTGTATAAACGCTCGGTGGTTTTAGGAACCATTACAAAGCGCTTGCCAACTCTTGCGGTCGCTGGGACACACGGAAAGACAACAACCTCTGCGATTTTGACTCATTTACTCAAAGCTTCTGGAGTGAAATTGACGGCTTTTTGCGGAGGGATTCTTCAGAATTATAAAACCAATTATATCGGAGACGGAGAAGACGTTGTAGTTGTAGAAGCAGATGAATTTGACAGGTCTTTTCTGCGGTTGCATCCTACTTCAGCAGTCATCACTTCAATGGATGCAGATCATTTGGATATTTACGAAACGCCTCAAAAGCTGACGGATGCCTTCAACGAATTTTCAAGCTTGGTTCCCAAGGGGCATTTATACGCTAAAAGCGGATTAGACTTGGAAGCAAAATTCATCTCTATAGAGGGTGAAACAGAGGTTCAGGTCAGAAACATTTCAGTGGATAACGGAAGTTATGTATTTGATTTTCAGAATGGAAATGCCCATTTGAAACATCTCAAGTTTTCACTACCAGGGCATCACAATTTGTTCAACGCTGCAGCTGCTTTGGCTTTAGCAATGGATTTTAAACCAGAACTGGCAAGTCAATTCGGGAAGGCTTTAGCCAGTTTTGAAGGTGTTCAAAGACGTTTTAATTACGTTTTTAAGTCAGATCATTTGGTGGTCATAGATGACTATGCGCATCATCCGAAAGAAATTGATGCGGTATACCAAGCGATATCAGAAATGCATCCAGAAAAAAAATCGGTAGTTATTTTTCAGCCGCATTTATTCTCAAGAACCAAAGACTTTGCTGAAGGTTTTGCACAGAGTTTGGCTCAATTTGATGAAGTCAATCTTTTGGATATTTATCCAGCAAGAGAAGAACCTATTGAGGGGATAACTTCAGAATTTCTGCTGAAGCTAATTCAACATCCCTCAAAGCAATTGATATCTAAAAGCGACGTTCAGAATAGAATGGCGAGAGCCAGTAATGAGGTGATCGTGATGCTTGGTGCCGGAGATATAGGTGTGGAAGCGACTAAAATTTCAAAATATTTGTATGAAACTAGTTAACCTACATACTGTAAGACTGATTTTAATCCTGGGGATGCTCTTGTTTCTGGTAGGTTTTGCGAACCATCGCCAAAAGCTGAAACCCGTCCAAACCTTGGAAGTTGAGCTTATGGATGCTTCCAGAATTTTCATCACAGAAGGAGAGGTGGAAGAACTCTTGAAAGAAGTGCTTCAGTCCAACGGAGATTCTTTGGTCAATGATCATCGCTTAGCTATTTTTGAAAATGCGCTTAACGCCAACGAAATGATAAAGTCTTCTGAAGCTTTTTATAGTCTTGACGGAACGCTTTCAGCAGAAATTGTGCAAAGAAGACCTATAGCTAGAATACGTGATAAAGGATTCTACTATTTGGATGCGGATGGATTGCCAATGCCTCTGTCTTCAAATTACTCATCCAGAGTGCCTTTGGTTTCTGGAGTTAAACCAAATGAACTCCAAGAAGTTTATCCACTTTTGATGAAAATAGAGGCAGATGATTTTTTAAAAAAACATATTATTGCAATCCGAAAAATAGCAGAAACAAACTATGTTTTGGAGGTAAGGGATCAGGAGTATTTAGTCAATTTTGGACAAATTTCTTATCTTGACAAAAAGTTGACCAACTATAAAGTTTTTTACTCAAAAGCTTTGGAATACAAAAAATTAGATCAGTATAAACGCATAGATTTGCAATTTGGAAACCAAGTGGTATGTACAACAAAGTAATAATCTACACAGATGGAAGAAGATAATATTGCAGTAGGCTTAGATATTGGCACAACGAAGATTGTTGCCATGATTGGTCGCAAAAATGAATACGGAAAAGTAGAGATTCTTGGCATTGGTAGAACCAAAAGCCTGGGAGTGCATCGCGGGGTTGTAAATAACATTACTCAAACTATACAATCCATACAGCAAGCTATTCAACAGGCGGAAGCAAATTCTGGTATTGACGTAAAAGGGGTAACCGTTGGAATTGCTGGACAACACATCAGAAGTTTACAGCATAGCGACTATATCACAAGGAATGATGTGGAGGAAGTGATAGAAGATGATGATATCGACAATTTGTGTAACCAAGTCCACAAACTGGTAATGTTGCCAGGTGAAGAAATTATTCACGTGTTGCCACAGGAGTATAAGGTGGATGGTCAATCTGAGATCATGGAGCCCAGGGGAATGTCTGGAGGACGCTTGGAAGCCAACTTCCACGTGGTTGTAGGACAGATCTCCTCCATTAGAAACATTGGCAGGTGCGTTAAAAATTCAGGATTGGAACTTAACGGCATGACTTTAGAACCTTTGGCATCGGCAAATTCGGTATTGAGCCAAGAGGAGAAAGAAGCTGGTGTTGCACTTATCGACATAGGTGGTGGAACAACAGATCTTGCTATTTTCAAAGACGGGATTATAAGACATACCGCAGTGATTCCACTTGGAGGTAATGCAATTACAGAAGATATCAAAGAAGGCTGTTCAATTATAGAAAAACAGGCGGAACTGCTCAAAGTTAAATTCGGTTCGGCTTGGCCCGGCGAGAATAAGGAAAATGAAATAGTCTCTATTCCTGGACTTCGAGGAAGAGATCCAAAAGAAATATCGCTGAAGAACTTGTCCAAAGTGATTCATTACCGAGCTGTAGAAATTATTGATCAGGTCTATCTTGAAATCAAAAATTACGGACACGATGAACAGAAGAAAAAGTTAATTGCAGGAATCGTCATCACTGGAGGTGGTGCTCAATTAAAGCATTTGAAACAACTTGTAGAATACGTGACGGGTATGGATACCAGAATAGGGTATCCAAACGAATATCTTGCTGGTGAAACAGATAAAGAAATTGCTAGTCCGCTTTACGCTACCGCTGTAGGCTTGGTGATGGATGGTCTAGAACGCAAAGCTTTTGATAAAGCGGAACGATTGGAGCAAGAAGAACAGGATAAGCCTGAAATTACTGGGCAACCAGCAGAAACTGCTATGGAGGCTAATGTAGATGAACTTACAGAAGATTCAGCAGAAGGAGATGAGAAGCAAACCATCCCGGAACAACCTAATCAACCTGCTCGACCAAGTAGAAATGTGGTCGAAAAGTGGTTTGATAAATTAAAAGATTTTTTAGATAACGCAGAGTAAGTAGTATACCAACCAAAATAAATAATTATGAGTCAAGAATTTGAAAACATATCGTTTGATCTCCCAAAAAATCAATCCAATGTCATTAAAGTCATTGGAGTAGGTGGTGGAGGTTCCAATGCCATCAATCATATGTTTAGTCAAGGCATTAAAGGCGTTGACTTTGTGATTTGTAACACCGATGCGCAAGCGCTGGAAAACAGTCCGGTTCCAACTAAAATACAGTTGGGTGTTGATCTTACAGAGGGGCTTGGAGCTGGAGCCAATCCAGATATAGGGAAGAAAGCAGCAGAGGAAAGCAGAGAAGATTTGAAAGGTTTGTTGAGTACCAATACCAAAATGGTTTTTATCACTGCCGGAATGGGCGGGGGTACAGGTACTGGTGCTGCGCCGGTTATTGCTAGACTTGCAAAAGAAATGGATATACTTACGGTTGGTATCGTTACCATTCCATTTCAGTTTGAAGGTCGTACCAGAAACGAACAGGCTCAGCTAGGTGTCGAAGAACTTAGAAGTAATGTAGACTCGCTTATTGTCATCAACAATAATAAGTTGAGAGAAGTATATGGTAATTTAGGCTTTAAGTCAGGTTTTTCCAAGGCTGATGAAGTATTGGCTACGGCTTCCCGAGGAATTGCAGAAGTCATTACTCACCATTACACCCAAAACATCGATTTACGTGATGCTAAAACTGTACTTAGTAATAGTGGAACTGCCATCATGGGCTCTGCTGTAGCATCAGGAACCAACAGATCTCAAATTGCAATTGAAAAAGCTTTGGATTCACCATTGCTAAATGATAATAAAATTAGAGGAGCGCAAAATGTCTTGTTATTGATCGTTTCAGGAACAGATGAAATCACTTTAGATGAAATTGGAGAAATCAATGATCACATTCAGGCCGAAGCTGGAAACAGCGCTAATATCATTATGGGGGTAGGCGATGATGAAAGCCTGGAAGACTCCATTTCAGTTACTGTGATCGCAACAGGATTTAATACAGAACAGCAAGATGAGATTGTGAATACTGAAACTAAGAAGATCATTCACACCTTAGAAGATGAACAACGTATAGAACAGAACTTGTCCACAGGAAGATTTAAAAAGTCATCCTATGAAGACCATTACAATCCAAGGAAAAAAACTTCAGAGATAAAAGAAGAAGAATCTAAAAAAGTAGTTCATAGGTTAGATGAGGAAGAGGAGTCAAAGCAGAAGTCTGATGAAGAAGTGAATGTAAATAACTTAGAGGTTGATTTTGAAATCGTGAATGCTCACGAAGATGATTTTGAAATTATTGAAGACAGTCCTGTTCAGGAAGAAAAGTCATCTGGAATGTTGAGTTTTGATTTTTCTGAGGAGAAAGATAATCATGAGGACTCTGAATCTTTTAAAGCGAAATCGACGAGAGATATAGAAGTGAATGAGCCTGAGGAAGTCAGTTCTATGAAGAGCCATTCCAACTCTGAAGTTAAAAAGTATGACTTATCAGAATTTATGGAGGAAGACACTTTAGATTCACCTTCAGTCAGAAAAACAAAAGCTAAGCAAGTAGAAGAAGAACCGGAAGAAATTCAATTTAAGAGGCGAACTGTTAAGCCTGCAGAGTCAGATTCAAATTCCAGTGAGGATATTGATCCTATGAATACACCTTTATCTGAGCTTGCGTCGAGGGCAGCCGAGCGTAAAGCAAAGATGAAGCAATTCAATTATAAATTCAGGAATGCTAATACTATTGACGAGATTGAAAAGCAACCCGCTTATAAAAGAGCTGGTGTTGAATTGAATCACAATCGCAATGAAGGAAATGCTTTGTCAAGAACCAGTGTGGAAGGGGACAAGGATAATTTGAACTTCAGATCCAATAATTCGTTTTTACATGATAATGTAGATTAGATATAACCATTTTATAACATTGAAAAGGCTGACATTTTTGTTGGCCTTTTTTTATGATTATAGTTTAATTAGCGTTTTTT
>CAZOAD010000019.1:32736-42345 GCA_964577705.1 uncultured Mesohalobacter sp. | reverse complement strand
TAAAAGAAGCGGTAAAAGAACTTGATGAAATGACTAGGACTATAGTCGAAGATGCCAATCAAAACGAGTACAATGTTGAATTTGAAAAAGATAAGAGGTATCTTTCATAAGCTTTATTAGTTTACATGTTGAAGCCCTTTAACACTTGGCTAAAAGGCTTCTCAAACACGAAAAATGAAAATAATTGAACTTAAAAAACTACTGTTTCACTATTTTGGTAGTATATACTTCTTTATCCTTTGAAAGTTTTACTAGATATACTCCTTCCGAGAAAGACTCTGTTGCAATGTTAATATCATCACTAATCACCGTTTTACTCAGCATCTGCTTTCCTAAAAGTGTATAAATGTCTAGCTGAAGAGACTCCCCAGTCCAAGGCGTGGCAATTCTAAAATGATCCTTTACAGGATTTGGATATAGTTTTAGTGATGACTGATCAAATCCTGATGCTGAAAGATTCTCGTTAGAAAAAACAATTTCAAAACGATTTGCATCCGTTGAAGCTTTTATATTTTGATCAACATTAAAACTATAGACATCCCCATCCTTTATCAAGAACTTGTCCTCCAAATATTTATCGTGTAGTATCACTTCAGTATCTTCCATGTGAGCAATGGATATTTTAAAACTATAGTTTTGAGTTCTCCAGTTAGAAGTATATAAAGAGATGCTTTCATTTCTCAGAGGACTATTTCTTGACTCAATGCTAAGCAGTTCAGTTCCGTTAACAACTGCAAGATTTTCGTCTTGATTTTCCATTTTACTCGCATCCTTAAGATCTATTTGGTTATTACCATTTTCATCAAATTTCAACTTCACCCCATCAATTATGGTTTGGTCTTGCCTCATAAGCTGAATTTTTAAAGTCGAAACACCTGTAAGATTCTCTCCAGCACCAATCTGATCTGAAGTGTTTGATGAACGTTTCAGGTCTTCAGAAAAATTAAGTATTGGAGACTTTGTTGTCGCCTCTAAAAAGAAGGCCTCTCCAGCTTCAACGATTAAGCCAGCAGATGATGAACCCTGTACATTGGTCCCATCGGCAAGGTCTACAGTGACATAACCTCCTTTATTGTTTAACTTAGGATCCCAGACGTAGTAATGATTCGGGTTGACATCAGAAGACTTTGACAACAGATCTGAGATATCAATTTTAGACTGATAAGGATTCCCTATCAAGCTATGATTTTTCTGATGACTAGCAAAGGTTTGTGGTTGAAGAGAAAAACTACCTGATCTTAGATTTCCTTTCGAAACTAACTTAGTTTCAGTTGGTAAAGAATTATTGTCATTTAAATTCACACTCCTATCACCTCTCACCAAAAGTAAATAAGGACTTCCACTTTCTAGATACGTTTGATCTGTATTAGGTATTGGCATCCATGCTTTTTCTGAATGGAAGACAAACATAGATGGATTTCCTGATGCAGAAGAATCGAAACCGCGATCACCAGATTTGGAACCGGTGATGTGTGTCCCAATTCCTTCCTGAAAGACTCCATTGTTCTGAAGACTTTCATGTATGGTACGACTAGACGAAACAGGACTTGAAAGTAGTCTGAATACCCGCTCAGCAGGATGGTATTTTTCTATAATGGCTTCTCCGTCTAGAGTTATAAATTCTCCTTTAATTTCACCTAACACTGCTTGTCCGGTTTCATCGCTTTCAAAAGTGATGTCACCATTATGGCTTATGTTACCTTCTGAAGACAATTCAACACCTGGTTTCAAGATAGTGTGCCCCTCGAAAACTATATTCGCATTACCAGTGGCTTTTAAATCCCCGTGTACCAAGATTTTGTTCCCGCTTAATTTTAAATCTCTAGTAGTTTCTAAAGCATCTGAAATAAGAATATCGACCTCACACCCTAGAATTCCTAAATTTAAAGTTTTTGAATCAATGGTTAAGTTTTGCATAGGATAGGTAATTGCTTGATCGAGTTGATCTGAAAATGCTCTGTATTCAAAATCACCATCGATAGAAAAAACTCTTGGCTCACTGAAACTCAAATTATCATTGATAATTGACAAACTACTGCCTTCTATTGTGTTAATATCTGAAGCAAAAGCAAGCGTTCCTCCTGTTTGGAGCTCCATAGAATGATTAAAAGTTGGGAGATTGACTGAAATGCTACCGCTTTGTGCTGAACCTCCAATTCTTATTTTGGAAAATCCATTTTCGAAATTGGATTCTAAAAGACGCTGAGTGATTCTCAAGTCTCCTTGAGTTCCACCGATATCGATTGTAGTGGATGAAGTTCTTGGTACAATGCTCATTTCACCAAAGGATTTATACCTCACCGAGGATGCAACCTGTAACTCATCAACTTCTAAAACAAAGGAACCTGTAGATGTATTGCCTTCATTATCTCTGGATTCTATAACACCTCCATTTTGATCCATATCGGCTGAACTATTGTGAAGCCCAGGAACACCGTGAAATCGTAAAACACCTTTATCGACTTGCACTAGACCTCCATTTATACGAAGTCCATCATTATCTCTGTTCGAATCAATACCAGGATTGCCTCCACCAACTCCAATGAAGTCAATATTAGCATCATCCTTAGCAATAATAGATGAATTGTTATTCAAAAGGATTCCATAGTTAAGACCACCATTGGCGCCAGCTTGTTGACCACCACCCTGTCCAAAAACGTAAATATCGCCAGTAGAAGTTGTAAAAGTATCTTCTAAACCAACTCCCCAGTTACCTCTATTGGTGTTATCTGGTGTATTCCCATTTGCTGAGCCAATTCCATGGATATAAATACCATTTGCGGTTATATTCATTCCTTTCACTCGCACCCCAATGCCATCACGGTAATGGGTTTGCATGGACTTTCCATGAAGGTAGATTGATCCATTGCCAGTATTAATATACGACCCAACCAAATTAATCCCAGCAAAAGGATAGGCTGAGTTTGAAGCCAAGGCGGTAAGGCCTGCAGCATAACTATTACCAACATTCAATCCTTTCCAGGTTGAAGAACCACTTCCTCCTCCTATCCAAAGGTGTCCCCCTTGGGTATTAACACTCGTATCTGCATCAAACAAAACACCTCCAGACTCATCACCATCTGTATCTGACCATAACACCAAATCAATAGGCACAGTAGAAGACCCGATTTGAACACCGAACTTGAAAATGATATCTCTACCAGATTTCAAAGTGAGTGATTTTTGATCAGCAGTTACAGCTGTGAAGTCTTCCTCAAGAATAAGATCCATCCCTGCAATAATTGTTGTGTTCCCTTGCTCAAGTTCGCTTAGTAGAGTTTGAATATTAATATTTGCTCCTTCTAAAACTGCTTTGATAATGCCTGACTCCGAAGAAATTCCATAATCTGGTCTAGAACTTATGGTTAAAGAAAATAATGAGTGAGTTGAGGTCTTTTTAGCCCTTTCTGAAGTAGTAAAAGACCTGTTTTTTTCTCCTTTTATTCCATAAAGATGATTTTTGGAGTTTGCTTCATTCATCTTTGTACTTACCAAATCTGTTGATGTATTCACAGCAAAAGCTGACATCATAAAAAAAGTAAGTAAACTAGTGAGTACTTTTACTTTCATAATAATAAGATTTAAATGGAAGTTTGGACCGCTCTCAAACTTGTAGTATTAGTTCTACAAATAAATGTAGTTTTCTGACAATACACAAATGCAAATAATAAATAATATGTAGCAATAATTATGCAAAATATACTCAAAGCACTGATTTTATTGAACTTTCATACTAAATGAATGTTAAATATTTAACTTATATTTAACTTAAATATATTTTTTAGATTAATTGATTAAACAAAATGAAGAAGATTAAGAATACAAATTTAAACGACTGTATATCAATATTTTAGGTTGTTTTTTTAAAAATTATTATGAATATTAAATTTCTAAGTAAAATATTTGCTAGAATTTGAATTTGAGTCTCAAGAAAAAGACTTTCACATAAAATTTAGCGTTTTGTGATTAATTTTATAAAAAATATTTAATCCTCTTTGACTATAAATAGAGAAGAAGTATAAAGGTGGTATTCATTTCGTTTTAAGCAATTTGAAATTTTAATAAAACTCTATCTCAAAACTTTAGCGGAAATAACTTATAATGTGATTGGCCTGGTCGTAATATGCTCCACCGAACAGGTTTAAATGCGCCAAAATATAATATAGCTGCCAGAGTTTGATCCTGTGTTCCCAATCATTTTGGAGTGGAAATACGTCTTGATAGGCCTTAAATAAAGACCTGTCAAATCCGCCAAATAATTTCATCATGGCCAAATCCATTTCGCGTGGAGCATAAGCAACTGCAGGATCGATGAGACAAGGCTTGTTTTCAGAATTCACCAGGTAATTTCCAGACCATAAATCTCCATGGATCAATGATGAAGGCTCGTCTGGAATAAGTTGTTCTATGCGAGCATAGAAAGCTTCCAGTTTTTCAAACTTGTAGCCTTTTTCTGCTGCCATTTTAAACTGTGGCACTAAGCGCTGCAGAATGTAAAACTCTGAAGCTGTCTCGGCTCTATCATTAAACTGTTCTAAGCTCCCCAGATAATTATCCTCTTTAAAGCCAAAAGGCTTTTCAGTGTGCTGATGAAGAGCAGCAAGCTGTTGCCCAAAAAGCTCCCAGAATTTTTGAGTTACCTCTCCTGAAGCTTTATATTCCATGAGGATATAAGTGTTGGTGCCAAAATCACCATATCCAAAAACTTCAGGAATATCAATAGCATTTGCTGCCCTTAATGCTCCTAGCCCACTTGCTTCTTTCTGAAAAAGATCAGGTAAGACTTCAACTTGATTGATTTTGATTACCCGCTTCTTCTTTTCACCTTTCAAAAGATAGACTTCGTTTATATCGCCACCAGACAAAGGAGTTGCAGATGTAATATTTAGCGAGAAGCGTTCTTCCAAATGGTGTTTCAGCTTTGCAGTGAGCATGTATGCATTATTGAATTGATTTAAATCGAAGATAATCAACAATTCAATTCATAAGACTCAAAGGCTTTAAGCAAAATTTAAAAGCCCAATACCAAAAGTAAATTATGAGACCTAACACTATTTTTTTTTAAATTAGGACGTAATTATCAATGTAGCTCCCTGGATTTGAGAGCCCTCATTTTTTTTAACCTCAAAAAGATAAGCACAGCATTATTCTACCATATTGGCCAAATCTCTACCTACTAAGCTTCCTATAGCGACTCCCATACCTCCCAGGCCAACTCCACAGAAAACATTGGACTCTATTTGTTTTAGCACAGGTGTCTTTTGTTTATGCACTCCAAGTATTCCGCTCCAGCGCCGGTCAATCTCAAACTCTACCCCAGGAAGAATAGTATTTTTAAGCATATCCTCTAGAGCATTTTGTATAAGAGGTGTAGAGTTGAATTCTGAAGTTGTTTCACCATTAGGGTCAAGATGACGGCCACCACCTAAAAGAATGCGATGATCTATATTTCTAAAATAATAATAACCTTGCTCCAAATGAAACGTTCCTTTGATCTTAAGTTCCTGAATGGGTTTGGTGATCAGCACCTGATTTCTTGCAGGGAGCACCTTAGAAATTCCTAATTCCCCTGCAAATCCATTGGTAGCGATAAGGAGGTGTGCAGACGAAAAGGTGAACGCATTGGTTTCAATTTTAACAGAGTTAGCATCTTGAGAGTAACTTTTGACCTGAATCTGATTCAAAATTTTGATACCCTGAGATAAAGCTTTATGAAGCAGGGCTTCCATCATCTTACCGGTATGGATCTGACCTTCAAACGCATTGAATCCGAAATACTCACGAACATTCTTAAACCCAAATTGATTTGGAACAAAACTAAATACCTTCTCTTGAAATATAGGATAAAGCAACCTGTTAAGGCGTGTTAACTCTGCCTGGCAATTTTCATAAAGTTCACCTTGCATAGGAAACAACTCATACCCACCTAAAAGCTGAAAATCAATGGCTCTATCTCCAAGTTCGGACCTTAATTTTTGGAGGCCTTCTGCTCGCATTTTTACCAACTCTACCACTTCTTCTTCAGAATGTGATTCTAAGTCGGATAACAATTCACTCATACTACCAAAACAAGCAAAACCGGCATTTTTGGTACTACCACCTTGAGGTAACCTGCCTTTTTCTAACATCAAGATTTTAGCCTTAGGAAAACGTTTCTTCAATTGCAATGCGCAGGTCAAACCTACTATGCCACTGCCTGCAATGGTATAATCTACATTGTTGAGCCATGAATCGTGTTCCCAGTAAGATAAGTTCATATTACAAATAAAACTCTTTTCAAGCAATCACTGCCCAAAAAGAGTTCCAATTGTAGTACCAAATAATTTCTGTTACTCGATGATGATTTTTTTGGTCAAAGACCTGGAGCCATCCCCTACTTCCAAGAGGTAAACTCCTGAGGCCAGATGCTGTAAATTTAAAGTTTGACTGAATTGTCCTGCAACTTCATAAGTTTTCTGAATCAGTGCACGTCCTCGAATATCAAACACATTTAGCTCTACTGCAGTACTGGCAGAGGTACCAAACTGAATGGTAAACTCTCCCTGACTTGGATTGGGATAGACTGAAAACTCTTGCAGCGCAAAAGAATTCTGACTCAGTGTAGATTTTACATTAATAGTGTAATCTTCTACTTCTGCATCATGATCATTTTCGCAAGGCAATGGAAAATTGTTTGCATTTGAAGGAGTATATTTCGTAGTAACCCTCATCGTTGTATTTCCCAAAACAGCATCAGAAGGAACCGAAAAAGGCAACGGCGAATTGATGGTAGGTTGATTGAATACGTTTTGAGATCTTCCCAGATTATAGCGCTCACCAGGATCATCAAAACTACAATTTTGATTCCAGTCTATCCAAACATAAGTGATAATCTGAACATTTCCATCTGAATTTGCGTTCACCGTCAGTTCATAGTCTTGATTTATGACCAGATCTGTAATAATATCTGTAAAATCACTATATCCAGAAGGCTTACCCGTATTGAGATTACTTAAAATATCTGTCTCACCGTCGTTAATGATAACTCCTGTAGTGCTAGTCTCAAAATCTGTATTGGCTACAGACTCACAAACACCGTTTATAATATTCAAATTGACCTCAACAGATTTAGTAATAGATTCAGATGTGGCTGTAATTTCAATTGTATAGGTATTCGGGATAACATCGAGTAGATTACTTACTTCTAATATAAAAATACCATCCTCATTTAAACTAGAAGGAGTGAAATTAAAGACAGCTTCGTTAGGCCCTACTGCAGAAAAACTTGTTGTTTCAGAAAACCCATTTAAGGTCATAAAGTTAAATTCAAAACTTGTGATATCTAGATTACAAATTTCCTGATCTGAATTGACCGCAGAAATACTGAAATCTGGAGTCGAATCCAGATTAAAAGGTTCTGAAACAGTATAAAAAATATGATCTGCAGCTTCTATAAGTAATCTTGCATCTGAAGTTGCGCTTATATTTGGCAAAGTTATTTCAGCAGAACCAGAATTGGGAACTCCCATAGCAAGTTGAGTAGAAAAATCTAGGCCATCCTCAGAAAAATAAATATTCACAGTTTCACAGTTGATAGGGGCTATATCACTATCTCCAACGGTCCAATTTACGGTTTGAGTAGAGCCTGGTGCCCAAGTGGGAGGCGTTTGAACAGTGAAAGGAGTTGTCTCTACAGTAGTAACTACCATTTCATCAGAACTTGTATTTCCTACCAAAATAGAATTATCTCTCACCGTTAATAAAAAACTCATACTTCTTGCTACCGAAGGCACCACCTCCCAGGTAGAAGCTAGTGAACCAGACAACACGGTACTAAAAGAAGGCATAAACCGGTCTGGTGATGCAGTTGGAGATAAAGATCTAAAAGCTGGTCCTACAGTCGAAGTGGATTGCGGAGGCATAGGTGCTGGAGTTCTGTCATTTTGTTCCCAAGTGTAGGTAAGAAGATCATTTACGTCTGTATCTGTAGCATTCCCTTTTAAGATAAACGGAGTTGATTTAGGAATAAAGTAGTCTGGTCCAGCATCTGCTAAC
Organism: uncultured Mesohalobacter sp.; assembly: GCA_964577705.1. GTDB lineage: Bacteria > Bacteroidota > Bacteroidia > Flavobacteriales > Flavobacteriaceae > Psychroflexus. The sequence goes on along the minus strand of CAZOAD010000019.1, from coordinate 34,311 downwards.
GGTGCTGAATTAGCCGTTGCAGTGAACTCTGCACATGTACTATTGCCTTGAGAAACGTTAATCCACATTTCTTTAATGTTTTCTCCGTGGAAATAGTCATCACTGTTGGACTGTACATTTGGAGAACAGATTCCCGCATAGCCCATTATCGTTGAAGCACTTCCAGGTTCTACCGAAACGGCAGATCGATTACAGCTATTGTTTTGGGTATGGTTACCACCGTATTGATGTCCCATCTCGTGAGCCACATAATCGACATCAAAGGTATCGCCAACCGGAGCAGGTTGCCCAGTGACTCCGCCAGCCTTTATATCTGTACAAGGCGAGTTTAGAAAAGCAACACCTCCACCGCCAGTCCCAAATACGTGACCGATATCATAATTTTCGAAACCTATATTATCATCACAAACCTGCTGATTTTGACCAAGCATTGTGCCTACATTTTCATTAGAGAAAGGATCTGAATTAGGATTTGGTCCCAGAAAAATGATACTTTCATTGGGTACCATCACCATGGTAACACCCAAATCTCGTTCATAAATCCCATTTACACGAGTCATCGTTGTATTCATAGCAGCCATAACATTTCCGAGTGTTCCCCCATGAAATTGAGCATATTCTACTGTACAAGCCAAAGCTAACCTGAAAGTTCTTAGACTTCCATCATCAGCATTCTTTAAAGCTTTATAGTCTTCATCCGAAATTGGATTTTTAACAGGCATTGCCTCCGTTAAACACTCAAAACTATCTTCGCTGGGATCAGTTACTGAATTTATAAAACTAATGTATAGGTTTTCTCCAGAATTATAAGGCTCTATAAAAACGGTCTTCCCGTCTGATAAAACCATAGAACTTAATCCCTTTTCTCTTGAAATACTAAACCTAAGAATTGTAGAAGGGTCTTCTAAGCTCTTTCCTATAAATGAGCGTATAGTTGGAAATTGGTCCTGGAGTTCTGGAGTCATAGTTGAAGCTTCCCAGACTTCAAATGCTACTAATGCTCCACTAGCATTTGGGAAGCTAATGATTGTTGATGACTTAATGTCTTGCCCTCTTTGAGGAACACGGTCTAATAAGCCTTGCAGTCGCTCAAAATCCAATTTAAGAAAACTGCTTATTTCTGGTATGGATTTGTAAAATTGGCCATCTTCGTGGCTTATTTTATGGTCATCGACAACTGTCCATAACGAATTTTGGCTTTGGGCGGACCCATAGCTTGAAAACAAAAAGACTAACATTAAATTGAAGTAGAAATATTTCATAAAGATTTACATTTATTCGTGTGAAAATAGTTTTATTTTAATAACTCTACTGCAAATATTAAAAAAAATGAAAATGTCCTCAAAGCCAATCCTATTATTAAGTTTAGCTGTTTCTCTCATAGCCTGCAAAACCAAACAAGACAGCTTGAAGATAGATAAAAAAACACCAGTGGCTTCTCACAACTGTCCAGAAGAGGGGAAGTGCACGTTGGAGGTCTTGCCAAATTCTTCATTAATAGTTCAAAAGGACGGCATTGGAAAACTATATCCTGAAGTCTCAAAAGGAAATAAAACCGTTTTAAAATTTGAATAT
>CAZOAD010000019.1:0-32726 GCA_964577705.1 uncultured Mesohalobacter sp. | reverse complement strand
TAAATATTTCATAAAGTTTTACATTTATTCATGTGAAAATAATTTTATTTTGATGATTCTATTGATAAATACTGAAAAAAAATGAAAATGTCCTTAAAGCCAATACTATTTTTAAGTTTAGCTGTTTCTCTCATAACCTGCAAAACCAATCAAGACAGCTTAAAAATACCTGTAACTTCTCACAATTGTCCAGAAGAGGGCAAGTGCATGTTCCAGGTCTTGCCGAATTCTTCACTAAACTTTAAAACGGATGACATTGGAAAACTATATCCTGAAATCTCAAAAGGAACTAAAACCGTTTTAAAATTTGAATATAAACGCAATGAAGATCCTAGAATAGCCGATGATGGTTATACAGAACTGATTTATATAGAGTTAGATCCTGGTATGAAGACCCTTCAATTGCAAGATCAAAAATTAAAGCAAGCAAAAGTTTTATTCGGCAGACTTTGCTTTTGTGGAGATCAGGCCGGATACTTCCCTGTTGAAAAAGGAAATTTGGAAGTGAGCACGAATAAAGATAAGACAGTTAACTACAGTTTAGATTTTGAAATTTCAAACCTCCCTCAACAGATAAAAGGCTTTTCAATAACTAAATGATCGATTGGTCAGAGATCATGCCACTTAAGTTATCGAATCGTTAAGCTTCTCAAGTATAGCATTTTTATACGCAACCTTAAATAAAAGTTTTGTCTGTTATACAAATTAAACCAATGATATCGCTACTTTTATCCATGGTCTTATTACTTGTAATTAATCCATTTGCTTATGCTCAAGATCCCCAGGAATCTGCATTCAATTTCGGTCTAAAAACTGGAGTGAGTGATTACAGTTTTTCATCGGACAGAGTAAGTTCTACGTCAGATTTTTCGTTTTATGCCGGAGGCTATGCCAACTATAGTCTTTCAAATACAAGCAATCTTCAGGCTGAACTCTTGGTTGAAAGTTTTGGCATCAAAGACGAAAGTTTTTTTTCTACTGATACAGATCTTGTCCAACTGAGTCTTCCAGTATTTATGAAATTTGAAGCCAAACCTAATCTCTTTTTTAATCTTGGAGGATTTATAGGCTATCATCTGGATGTAAATACAAAGTCTAACGGGAGATCAACAATGGATTTTATTAAAGATTGGAATGCTGGACTGTTAGCTGGTATCGAATATCATATCTACAAAGGATTTTCTTTAGAAGCACGTTACAATTATGGCCTTATAGACTTACAAAATGGTCCTGAATTTTCACTAGATATCATTACTGATTTAGCCGAAATTAAAACCAGAGGCTTATTTTTTGGGATTGTTTTTCAATTTTAGTTGAATACTTCAGTACTCATCTCATTACAGATGCAGATGGAAGTTGACCTAAAGACTTTAAGCTGAATGTCGAAAATCGTTTAGGTCAAGAGCATTGAATTCAAAAGAAATTAACCGCTCAAACCACTAAAATTCAATAAGTAAGTAAAAGCAATTGAAATGAAATCTCAATTCAATAAAAAAACTATTTTTGTGCTTTCAATTTAGAATTATGTCCTTAAAAAAAGCTTCCCTACTCATTTTGCTGATTCTAGTTATAGATCAAGTCTCCAAGATTTATATCAAAACCCATTTTATGTTGGGTGAAGAAGTCAATGTTCTGGGCTGGTTTCGCATCCTTTTTGTAGAAAACGACGGCATGGCCTGGGGAGCCAAAATCCCTGGCTCTTATGGAAAAATACTTTTAACCTCGTTTAGGATTGTCGCCATCGGGCTTATTAGCTACTGGCTATGGGACAGCATTAAGAAAAAGTCTCCAAAAATCCTGATTGTTTCAGTCTCCTTGATTCTTGCTGGAGCTATTGGAAACATCATCGACTCTGTATTTTACGGGGTGATTTTTGACAGTAGTTTAGGACAGTTGGCTACCCTATTTGCCGAAGAGCCTTATGGTGAATTGCTCAAAGGTAAGGTGGTGGACATGTTGTATTTCCCGCTTTATAATGATGTGCTACCCAACTGGATCCCGATTTGGGGTGGTGAGCGTTTTGTCTTTTTCGAACCGGTCTTCAACATCGCCGATACTGCTATTAGCACCGGATTTGGACTCCTGGTCGTCTTCAACAAAAAAGCCTTTCCAAAGAAATAGACCTCAAGATTTTTTAGGATGAATTTTCAAAAGTAGCTGGTAAGCTTGAATTTCAGTAGTGGCGGTTATAGGATAAGGTGCTAGATTTTTTAAGTCAACCACATGTTCTGAAGTGGTGAAGATTTCCTTTTCAAAACCAAGTGCTGGAATTGTTATGGTTTTGGTTTTGGTTTTGGAGTCTGTCCCATCAAAAATTTCTACCATGACCTCTGCCTCTCCTGGCCACACACAGGTGACTTTCTCCGGGCATCTGCCATCACTCACAACGCTCTTAAACCTAAGCCGATACTCGTCAATTTCCACCTCTTCCAGCAAGTTTAGTTTGGTTATGATCTCGGGTACCTGGACTTTTTCTGATGTAGTGTTTTGATTTTCTTCATGATTTTGAGCCGTTAGACTCCAGGAGAGTAAAACTAAGCTTACAACTAAAGGATAAAATTTCATAGGTTGTCTAGACGTTAAGTTTATAACGCTAAAGGTAATAGAAATAAATCAACCCAAACCAACATCCAGAGTCATCATCACCACAAAACCTCCTATAAAACCAAGTGTTGCCAAATCTATGTTACGGTCCTGCTGAGACTCCGGTACGACTTCCTCAATTACTACAAAAATCATAGCGCCTGCGGCAAAGCAAAGTGCATATGGCAAAATCGGTTCAAAAGTTAATACTGCCCAGGCACCAAGCACGGCTGCAAAAGGCTCCACAATGGCGGATAAATGACCGTAGTTGAAACTTTTCCAACGCGAAAGCCCGAGTCCTCGCAAAGGCATTGCCACGGCAAACCCTTCTGGAAAATTTTGTAATCCTATACCAATTGCCAGAGCTACGGCTCCTCCAATACTCGCCCCTTCAAGTCCTGCAGCTGCTCCACCAAATAAAACGCCAACGGCAAGGCCCTCGGGTATGTTATGTAAGGTAATAGCCAAAGTAAGCAACACCGATTTATGCCACTTGGTCTTTACCCCCTCCTTTCTGCTTTCTTTAAAATTGATATGTAGGTGCGGCAAAACTTTATCTAGTCCAAAAATAAACAGCGCCCCCAATAAAAACCCTACAACAGCAGGAATCACTTTCACAAAACCCTCTCCTTCACTCATTTCTATTCCAGGAGCCAATAAGCTCCAAAAGCTGGCTGCCACCATAACACCACCTGTAAATCCAAGCATGGTGTCGAAGAGTTTACGGTTCATAGATTTAAAGAAAAATACTAAAGAGGCACCGAGACCTGTCACCACCCAGGTGAATGTGGTCGCAACAAGTGCTGCAACTACTGGGTCGAGTTCTTCGAAATAGCGTAGCAAATTTTCCATAATTATGGTTTTATGTAGATATTAACTGTAACGAGTGGAGAAACATTGAGGCTTTCATCTCTAACCTGAATTTGCATTGAGCCATCAAACTCTTCTTTATCCAAAACTTTAATGGTTTCACCTAAAGCGATATTGTTTTTATCGAGATATTTTAAAAATTCAGATGAGGTATCTTTCACGCCAACCAAAGTTCCAGCTTCTCCTTTCTTAAGATTGGAGAGTAATACCTTATTGGACACCTGGAAATTTCCCTCAGCATCTGGAATAGGGTCACCGTGTGGATCTCGCTTAGGATAATCCAAAAATTTATCCAATTCCGAAATGAGTTTATCCGATTTGATGTGCTCCAACTCTTCCGCAACTTCGTGAACCTCATCCCATGTAAACCCGAGCTTTTCTACCAAAAACACCTCCCATAATCTGTGTTTCCTTACAATCTGCAAAGCAGTTGTGCGACCAGATTCTGAAAGATAAACCCCTTGATATTTCTCGTAAACGACCAAGCCTTTATCCGAAAGTTTCTTGAGCATGTCTGTTACCGAGGAGGCTTTGGTTTGTAATTCTTCGGCTAAGGCATTGGTACTTACTCCAGCCTTGGGAAGCTTTTGTAAGTGGAAGATCGCTTTGAGATAATTTTCTTCGGATAAGGAAAACATAAATAAATTTTAGACTAAACAAAAGTAAGTTTTTTATTTAAACTTATAAAATATTTAAATTTATTAATCTTTATTTTTAGTTTTGTCTAAAATTATATTCAGACTTGATGAAATCATTTTATATATTCTTGTTTTTAGTTAGTTTAAGCACTTTCACTTATGCACAAAATGAAACTGCTTCCATTTATGGAACAGTCACTACTGCAAATCGCCCCGTAGCCTTTGCAACTATTTTTATTGAGGATAGACCTGAGGGCACGACGGCAGATTTGGATGGTAAATTTGAATTGGAGGTGACTCCGGGTACAATGACTGTCATCGCGAAGATGCAGGGCTTCAGAATTATTAAAAAAAACATAGTCCTGAAAAAAGGTGAACGCCTTGAAGTTAGTTTTTCCTTGGTGGAAGATGCACTGGGCTTAGACGAAGTGGTGATTAGTGCGACTCGTAACCGTGTAGAACGTAAAGAAACTCCAGTTGTGGTTAATTCTATTCGCCCTAGATTGTTGAATGCCACGCAATCCTTGAGCGCTGCCGATGGTCTTAATTATGCCCCTGGAGTGAGAGTAGAGACGAATTGCCAGAACTGCGGCTTTACTCAGGTAAGACTTAATGGCTTAGACGGTGGTTACACCCAGATTTTATTGAATAGTAGACCCATATTCAGCTCACTTCTTGGAGTCTATGGACTGGAGCAAATACCTACAAATATAATAGATCGCGTGGAGGTGGTAAGGAGCGGCGGCTCTGCCTTATATGGGTCTAATGCCATTGCTGGAACTGTAAATGTAATCACCAAAGACCCCGTATTAAATACCTGGGAAATTGGCAGTAATCTAGCATTAATCGATGGAGAGTCGTTGGACCGTAACCTCACCTTTAATACTTCAAATGTAGCCGATGATTTAAACAGCGGAATAACCTTATACGGAACTTATAGAAACAGAGATGGGTACGATGCTAACGAAGACGGATTTACGGAAATAGTAGAATTGCGAAATACAACCGTTGGAGCCAAGGCGTTTGTTAAACCCAACGAGCGTAGCCGTTTGGCAATGAATCTAAATGCAATTCGAGAATATCGCCGTGGAGGAGATCGCCTGGAGCTTGCCCCTCAGTTCACAGACATAACCGAAGAACTAGATCACGATACGTTTATTGGAGGTCTGGAATATGAAATCAGTAGTAAAGATTACACCAACAAAATTCAGTTGTACACTTCAGCTTCTTACACCAATAGAGATAGCTACTATGGGGGGCTAGGAGGCGGCAGAACCCGGCAGGACAGCTTAACCGCCAATAGTGCCTTTGGAACCACAAAAGATCTGGCCTGGGTGAATGGAGCACAATACACCAAGTTTTTTAAAAATGAAGACGTGTTTACAGCTGGAATAGAATATACCAATGCCAATACGAAAGATATTATCCCCGGCTACGATAGACTAATCGACCAAACTGTCAACTCCAGCGGGGCTTACGCTCAATATGAATGGAAGCCTTCCAAAAAGTTTACCGCTCTTGTAGGAACTCGGTTAGATCACGTTGTTGTAGATGGGGATTATAACATCAGTGGTATTTCGAGACGCGTTGATCTGGACCAGACGGCTTTATCACCAAGGCTTACTTTATCTTACTTGCTGAGTGATGAATTGAGATTACGAGGAGGTTATGCCCGAGGATTTAGAGCCCCTCAGGCTTTTAATGAAGACCTTCATATTTCCAGTGTTGGAGGAGAACCACAATTTGTCATTTTATCTGACCAGCTGGACTCGGAGTTTTCTAATGCCTACACGGGATCTGTCAATTACTCCAGAACTATTGGCCTCACGCAACTTGATTTTCTTATTGAAGGCTTTTTCACCAATTTACAAGATCCCTTTACCCTTGTAAGTACAGGAGCTATCTTAGAGAATGGCTCTATTCTGGAAGAGGTCCGCAATGGAGAAAGCGCCAGAGTGTTTGGTTCTAATTTTGAATTTGGAGTCTCACCGAATCCGGAATGGAGGTTTCAACTTGGCGGTACACTTCAACGTACCAAGTACGAAGAATCGCAAATTTTATTTGAAAGTGATGGCACAGCCGGCGAAAGCGATATTCTGATTGACGAATTTGTAAGAGTTCCCGATCTTTACGGGTATCTGAATGCAAGTTGGCTCCCAAGTGAGAAGTTTACAGTTGACCTCACAGGAACCTATACCGGGGAAATGATCGTACCTCGAGTAATTAGTGATACAGGGTTTCTGGCTTTAAATGAAGTCAATCCATTTTTGGATCTAAATCTAAAGCTAGAGAGTCATTTTGATTTTTCTGAGAATGTAATGCTTACCATTTCTGGAGGAGTGAGGAATATGTTCAATAGTTATCAGGATGATTTTGAAAGAGGACCCACTCGAGATTCTGATTACATCTATGGCCCCAATCTGCCTCGCACCTTTTTTATAGGTCTAAAATTTGGTAAATTACACTAAAACACAACGTATATATTGTCTAGAATGACTTTTAAGAGTATGCCATGAGGATCTCAATAACTATAGTTTTAACCGGCTTAGGTCTGCTTTTAGGTCAGAGTTTATCAGCACAAGATGATAGAAGCATTCAATGGTTGAACTTTGAACAACTGGAAGACTCCCTCATAAAACAACCTAAAAAAGTATTTATAGATTTTTACGCAGATTGGTGCGTGTATTGTAAAAAAATGGATCAGACTGCATTTAAAGATTCAAAAGTTATTTCAAAACTTAACGATTCCTATTATGCTGTAAAGATGAATGTAGAGAGCAAAGACACTATTCGTTTTGGAGGAGAAGTCTTGATCAATCAAGAATTTGGAACAAAAAGAAACCCGATTCACGATATGGCGTTACGTCTGGCTTCCAGAAAAGGACGTCCATTTTCTTTACCAGCCATTGTGATTTTGAACAAAAACTTTGAAGTAGAAGCCAGATATTTTAGATACTTATCCCCTGCTAACTTACAGAAGATTTTAATTCAAACTGAGCCTTAAGAGCTATCTATTTATAAAGAATTTTAATCCAAATTAAAACAATTGGCCTTGGCAATAGTCTTATCAAATATTTAAATTCAGTTCAGTGGTTTGATCAGAATTAAATCGTTTTTATTTAAATGAATTTTAATTGTTCCCGTATGGATGTTTCACTCACCACCCCTGCATTACTTTTCCCCGCCATATCACTATTGCTATTGGCATATACCAATCGGTTTTTAACCATTGCCGGGCTCATTCGGAGTCTTCATCGTAAATATCAGGAAGAACCAGACACCAACATTAAAGCACAGATTTCTAATTTGAAAAAGAGAGTGACTTTAATCAAAAACATGCAGTTGTTTGGTATTGTTTCCCTTTTACTTTGTGTCGTAAGCATGTTTGCGATCTATGAAACCTGGCAAACCTTAGGCAGTATCATTTTCGGTGTGTCTTTGGTTTTATTAATGGTCTCCCTAATATTATCTATTATAGAGATTCAAATCAGTGTAAAAGCCCTAAACATTCAACTCAAAAATATAGAAAACGACTAAATATCATCATAATCTACTACAACTTTCGCTGAAGTAGGTTGTGCCTGGCAAGTCAACACCAAACCTTCTTCCAATTCCTCATCGGTTAGGATTTGATTTTTACGCATCTCGGCCTTGCCTTCTTTAATTTTTGCCACACAGGAGCTGCAAATTCCTCCCTGGCAAGAATAAGGGGCATCAATATCCTCAGCTAAAACTGCATCTAAGATGACATCCTTTTGGTCCATAGACAATTCAAACTCCTCGTCATCCACGATGACAGTCAGTTGAGTTCTTCCCTCAGTAGAAGCTTCTACTTCGCCTTCATCTTTTGAGAAAAACAATTCAAATTTGATTTTCTCCTCATCAATACCAGCTTCGCTCAATGTATTTTGCACCATGTCGATCATCGGTTCTGGTCCACAAAGGTAATATTCAGAGATATCGAATCCTTTATACTTGTTTTTGATCACATAATTCACCGTGCCTTTATCTATTCTTCCAAATCTTGCATTGTCTTCCTGAGTTTCGGAATAGATGAATTCTATAAAAAATCGCTCAGGATAATCTTTCTGTAAACTCAATAGTTCCTGAAGAAAAATGGTTTGTTCTGGAGATTTATTTCCGTAAACCAACACAAATTTTGCGGTTTCTGACTGCGATAGGACGGTTTGAACCATCGACATGATTGGAGTAATCCCACTACCAGCTGCAAAGGCACAAAATGTTTTTCCATCCACTTGCTCAGGCATTACAAATTTTCCTTCAGCTGGATGCACATCTATCGAGTCCCCTTCAGTTAAATTTGAATTGGCGTAATTGGAAAATTTTCCATTAGGAATTGCTTTCACAACTATCCCCAGCTCTTTACCCTCTTCAGATGAAATAGAATAAGAACGTCTAACCTCTTCTCCGTTAATCTTAGTCTCTAAACTTAAGTACTGTCCTGCTTTAAAAGTAAATTCTGAAGCTAATTCAGAAGGCACCTTAAAAATTATATTTACCGCTTTGTCGGTTTGTCTATTGATTTTTTCAACCGTAAGTGAATGAAATTGAGCCATTGTTTTTTGTTTATGGGCTAAAAATACAATCCTATCAGAATTAACATTCACATTGAACAATATTTTAATTCGGATTTAAGTTTTTATCCATAATCCCGTTTTTTCAAACTACATTTGAACTACTTAAATTTAAATTTTTATGACTGTCCATCTTTTTCGTTTTACTTTATTATTTCTTGGATTTATTACAGTTACTTCTGCTCAAAATCCAGTTTCAATAAATCAGAACTGGACAGCGAATAAAGTTGAATTTCATAAAATCGTGGGTGATTCTTTGGAATTAATCCTACAGGATTACGAGAAATCCATGGAATTAGATTCCTTATGGAGAAGTCAGTTGACCGATCAAACTTATTCACAACGTCTGGAAAAAATCATAAAGGATAGTTTGGATTCCAATGGGGTCATTAAAGAAATTCCAACTGAACTTTTAAAGGAAAGGCTAGCAGCTTTGAATGCAAAAACTCCATTCAACATAGAGTATAATGAAAGTCTGGAAAGTGTAATTGGATATTTCTTAAGACGTGAAAAACAGGGCACAGAACGAGTTATGGGTTTAAGTGAATTCTACTTCCCTATGTTTGAGGCTACTTTTGATAAGCATGATGTCCCTTTGGAAATGAAATACTTAGCCTTGGTAGAATCTGCTTTAAATCCCAGAGCAAAATCCAGAGTGGGTGCTACTGGTTTATGGCAATTTATGTACAGTACTGGGAAAATGTACGATCTTGACGTGAGCAGTTATGTAGACGAACGCATGGATCCTGTGGCTTCAACCGAGGCTGCTGCAAAATACCTGAAAAGGTTGTACACCATGTTTAATGATTGGGATTTAGCTTTGGCAGCTTACAATTCTGGCCCTGGAAATGTTTCTAAAGCGATACGCCGAAGTGGTGGTGAAACCAATTATTGGAAATTAAGACGCTACTTACCAAGAGAAACAGCTGGTTACGTTCCTTCCTTCCAGGCTATGCTTTACCTTTACGAATACGCTAATGAACATGGTTTCCAACCAGAGCGTCCAAAATCAACTTATTTTGGTACTGATACCATCAAAGTGAAACAGCTTATCACTTTGGACCATGTCGCTGAAGTGACTCAAACCGATAAGGAATTGCTGGAATTTCTCAATCCAAGTTATAAGTTAGGAATAGTTCCTTTTGAAAACAACAAGTCTTACTACATTCGTCTTCCTTACGCTAAGTCTGGTCTGTTTGTTGCCAATGAGGATAAGATCTATGGTTATTCTGAACACCTACTCGCGAATACTGAGGAACCACTCCCTAAAAATTTAAAAGCCGACGATAAAATTAATTACTACGTGAAGTCTGGAGATTACCTTGGTAGAATTGCTGAGAAGTTTGGGGTTAGTGTGAGCCAGATCAGATCTTGGAATAATTTAAGAGGTAACAATCTAAACATTGGACAGAGACTTACTATTTATCCAAGAAACGTGAATGCTGTAGTGGAAAATGAGCCCAAAACAAAAAACTCATCTCAAAAAACCTCATCAAATGAAACCCCTGAATTCTATAGGGTAAAACCTGGCGATTCGCTGTGGATCATTTCCAAAAAATATCCGGGATTAAGCGTTGAAGATATAAAATCCTTGAATAAATTGAAAAGCAATCGACTGAAACCTGGGATGAAATTGAAGGTATCCAAAGGCTAGAAAAAAGCCCGCAGTTGAACACTTCCTGTGTGAACAGCGCTTAGATTTTCACTTTTTCTGCCGAAGTAAGTCAGATTGAGACCTAGGAAATCTGTGATTTTCTTTTGTAAAAAAAGCGACCAGGTGAAGTTGTCATTAGGTAGTAAGCCTTCCAACATTTGGTAAGCTACAGGAGAGAATGTACTCCCTTCAAATTTATTCTGAATGTAATTCAATTCTCCGTTGATGCTATATTTTTGTGCATTATTGAGCGTGAACGACAGTCCAAAGGTTTGTTGATCCAAGGCTTCTTGCTCTCCGATTTGATTCTCTTTTGAGGCCAATTCATAAAAGACATCAAAGCGTTTATCGCCGAGCAGATAGGACAATTTTGGATTTAAAGTAAAGCCTTCAATCTCAAAATTTCTATTTTCGAATTGATCTGAAAAACTTTCCGAAGAATTCAAGTCTTGAGTCAGCGTCACCAACCAGCTCTGCTGAAACTTGTGTAAGAATTTTATTTCGTGCAAAAGGTTAGAGTTTTCCTGTAGCCCAAGCAAGCTTAAATTTCTGGTCGTATTTTGAGTGAAATTGTATGAAGTCGTGAATTTTTGAAGACTTCTATTAAAAAACAAGATGTTTCTAAAGGTTGTATTCTCTCCCAGCACATCATCACTGTTTCCTCCAAAGGGATTCAAACTCAAAGAATTCCCATCTTTACGTAATTTCTTATCCAAAAGTAATGAAGTTTGATTATAAAATTTGGATGCGAATTTTTTAAATCCTGATTTATTCTGCCAGGTTTGGAAATTCAGCGTAAGCTGTTGGCTAAATCGTGTTTGATTTGTTCTTACAAAGACTTGATTTGGTAGTAAAATCCTGACAAATCGGCCTTCATCCTGAAACTGAGCAATCTCAAATTCATTCAATTCTTGGACGCCGTTTTCATTATAATCGATCCAGGTATATTGACCTTGTCCAGGCTCAACTTCTAGATAAGTAAATTCCTGCTGTGCAATGCTTCCGGAATTGGTTTCGTAAGTGGTATTTAGATTTACCAATCTATCTAGTAAATTTTGAGAATAAGTAACTCTAGAGTTCAGACTTTGCTCGTCGGCTCGCTCCTCTTCATTGAACTTCAGATTCCTAAGATTGGCAAACACCCGAAGATTGGTCGCTTTGGTATTGACCAGCTGCGATCTCACAAAATAATTACTTGAGGTATTGACACGCTGTAATAGATTAGCCCGCAAACTGTCGTTTTCTCGGTACCGATACCCAACTTCAGCATACACACTGGTAGAATCTCCTACACCAGAAAATACTTCATAACTAGAAAAGCGCTGCGTATTTGGCGTGAATTCATCGGTATTAACTCTCAGTTCCTGATTGTCTTCCAAATTGTAGCGTAAACCAGACCAGAATTTACCAAAATCATAAATTCCAGAAACGCTGGCTCTCGCAAATTTTGAGGTGAGTAAAGACGATTCGCTATCCAGATAACTCGCATTAGCATCTATTCTGAATTTACTTTGAACTTGCCTAGCGCTTATAGAATGCTTTTGGCCTATAAAGTCATTGGTATATTCCAAACGCTGATAACGATACTGCGTATTGCTTTGTAAATTGTTCCTGTAATCAAATCCGGTATCCAAAAACAACTGATCTCCCGTTGGATTGAACAAATTCCAATCCCTGGTAAATTCGACATTGTAAAGTCTTTCTATACTCGTATAGGTGTCTTCGATAAAATTTAGGTTTCCAAAGACATCCAGTTTTCGGTCAGCTTTAGATTTATACAAAGTTTGATTGACAGACAATTGTGCTGCAAGCCCTCGATTATCCCCTTGATCTATTTCTGAAAATAAATTTTCATCATTATTACTCGCTGCTACTTCAAACTGAACAGTCGTCTTTTCTGAAGGAGAATACACACCATTCAACATGGCAATCTGCAGTTTTGTGGGCGCAAAAAGCCTAACGACCGGTTCAAAATTACCTTGAGGGATCCCCTCTATTGGTGAAACATATTCATAAATATTAGCAATCGCCTCCTGGCTGGAAAGGATATAATTGCCTTGATTGGGGCCTAAATTTGTAAAGCGAACATTGAACAATTCAGCTTCAGGATCGTTGGAGAACACAAAAACAGCTCTACCATCTCGTAACTCTCTTTCGTACAAAATCCGGTTTTCAGAAAACTCGGCAGGAACTGCACTTGGAGCAAACATATTGTCCTGATTGTCTCCTGCCTCCTCCAATACATTGACCTGCTCTTCAGATAGACTTTGCTGTAATGGCTGATTTTTCAGATCATTTTCATTATAAAGAAATCCATTCAGCTGAAGGGACTCAGATCTAAATCGAGAACCAGTAGTCGCCACAATTCTTGAAAAATTCCTGTCGGAAACCTGGTACTCTACCACGATCCGCATTTCAGAAGTAATGGGGAACGTGGAATTAAAAATGATCTCACCAGCGTTATAATCTATGAGATAGTCTTCATTTTCACCTCGTGTAAGCTGCCTGCCGTTAACGAATACGGCTTCACTTCCCGAAATGATTAAAACAAAAAGTTCTCCGTTTTGTCCAACGAGCTTATAAGGTCCTTGATTACCTTCCTGGGCAGTGAGTTCGCTTCTTGTAAAAACACCTCTTACCAGTGCTCCAGCACCATAGACCTCCGTTTGTCGCTTTTCGTTGCCAATGTCTGCAGAAAGTAAAAGTCCTTGTACACGCTTGGTATAAGAAGCAAAAAAAGACTGGTTTTCTATCAAATCAATATCTCCAGCTCGGATTCTCCACTTTTCGGATTCCAATTCAATAAAAATCTGATCGAACTCATCCAGTTGCTGAGTGTAGCCTCCAGATTGAGTGGGAGCATTGTCATCCTGAATGGAGGCTCGCAGTGTTACATTTTCTGAAATTTTACCTGAAATCTGCAAGTCAAGTTCTGACCTAACTACTGCGTTTTGGTTATTTCCGACACTTATAGCTCTAGAAATGCTTCCGCTGGTATTGAGACCCGCGAAAGGAACGAAATTGCTAGGCTGTCTTTGCTGCTGCAATTCGTATAAATTATCCACAGGATTTCCAGTATCTATAATTAATTTTTCGTCTAAAGCTTTATAGGTTTTGGTGAGAAACTCAGGATATTTAAAATAAGTCACAATAAGGCTATCCTGGGTAGTTTTCAATTCTGAAAGGGGAACAAGTTGAGCTTTAGGAAAATTTATCTGGAAAGAGGAGGAATTGACTTCGACACTATCTGTCGTCTGAAGCTTAAACTGAAAAGGGCTAATGCTTATTTCTTCTAACTGGATGGTATCTTGAAGTTTTACAGTTTTGGTTACCAGTCCAGACTGAGCCAAAAGTGAAGGCATTCCAAAGCATAAAAAGACAAATAAGACATAACACCTCATGTGTGTAAAACTAAAGCTTTACTAAAATATTTTAAAGTCTTGTGAAAAAAAGTAGTTGAGGCCAGGAAAGTTTATAAAAACACAAAGCCTCGGTTATGAATCCGAGGCTTTGCTAATTAACCAATCTATTATGAAAAACTTCATCCTGAAACAAATATAGAAATATAGTTATATATACCAGACCATTTATAAGCTAAAGTTTTATTAATTCGTTTGCAAGTCTTCAAAACCATGACTGACAGGCGGTTCCCAGAAAAAAGATTTAAAATTTTTGATTTGATCGTTTACAATTTCCAAACCTTCCTCCTCCAGAAGACGCTGCATGGTATCTTGACCCGGGAAATGATGCTTACCCGTTAAGACCCCATTCCTATTCACTACTCTATGAGCAGGTAAATCCCGGTCTAGTTTCACACAAGCATTCATAGCATAACCCACAGTTCTAGAGCTTCTAGCAGCCCCTATAGATTTGGCGATAGCACCGTAACTTGTGACTTTACCCTCTGGGATTAAGGCTACAACCTCATACACTTTTTCGAAGAAATCTGAATTAGCCATACGCTATAAATTTGAAAGACGAACCCAGGTAACGATAATGAGAATGAGCATCAATACTGCCATAAAATAGTTGGAGTATTTTTTGAAAAGCTCGGTCTTACCGTCTATTCTCATTATAAAAATGACGTAAAGATATAAGGTCGTAAATGTTCCCAAGGCAGCACTCAAAGCAAAAATGAGATCATTGTTTATGGTAAAGGTAATCTTGAAATTATTACTTAACAAAGTCCCGATAAGAATAAAATAAGGAATAGGAAAAATGTTTAAAACTGAAACCAGTATCCCTGTAAAAAAACTTTTAGTGCCGGTTCGTTTTTTAATATTCTGTTGGTTCTTTTTTCGATTGGCAGACAGTAAAAAATAAACAAACATCAGAATTAAAATCCCAACTCCTGCTTGTAAAAACATGCTTTTTACATCGGGATGAGAAAAGATATATTTTGAGATAACAACGGCTAACAGGGCTTGAAAGAAAACAACCAAAGAAGCGCCAATAGCCATAAAGACTCCATTACGCCTTCCCTTTTCAAGGCAGGTTTTAGCCACACTCATGTTCACTAAACCAGGAGGAACTACGCCAACAAATGCTGCCAAATAAGTGTAAACATAAATTTGTAAATCTTCCAAATGCTAGGGCTTAAGTCTAAACTTTAGATAGGTAATTGATTTTTTCTTATCCAAATACTGCTGTTCGTAAAACGTCTGGATACCAACGACTTCCTCTGGAGCTTCATGATTTACATAAATGTCATGATGCGCATATAGGATATCGTGCCCCAAACCTTCAAGAATTCCTAAAGTGTAACCGTGCATAAATTCACTGTCGGTTTTCAAATGAATGAGACCGTCTTTGGTTAAAATTCTTTTGTACTTGTCCAAGAAATCTGGATTGGTCATTCTATGTTTGGTGCGTTTCCATTTGATTTGTGGATCTGGAAAAGTGATCCAAATTTCATCTACCTCTCCTTCTGCAAAAACTTGATCAACTAACTCGATTTGGGTTCTCAAAAATCCAACGTTGGGCATGCCTTCTTCCAAAGCTGTTTTGGCACCTCTCCAAAACCGAGCACCTTTAATGTCGATACCCAGAAAATTACAGTCTGGATTTCGTTTGGCTAGTCCTAGAGTATACTCTCCTTTACCACATCCCAATTCTAAAATTAACGGATGATCGTTCTTGAAAAATTCTTGTTTCCACTTCCCTCTATACGGGTATGGTTCATCTACAATTTCAGATCGAGTAGGCTGAACTACATTCTCGAAAACCTCATTCTCCTTAAATCGCTTAAGCTTGTTTTTACTCCCCACTTTTACTGAAATTTTCGTGTAAAATTAACTAAATTTACCAATACACAAAACCTTATACCTTGGCCTTTCCGACTCATGTTTTAGTTTCTCCTCTCAATTGGGGTTTGGGTCATGCTAGCAGGTGTGTTCCTATCATTCATTATTTTTTAGATAATGGTTCCAAAGTGAGTATTGCATCTGATGGAGATGCCCTTCAACTACTGAAAGATGAATTTCCCGATTTGATTGTTTTGGAATTAAATTCAAGTCAGGTTACCTACACCACTTCTGGATTGTTCTTTTATCTAAAATTGATTTTACAGGGACAAGGCTTGAAGGAAAGAGCCAAAAAAGATGAAGCACTGGTAGAAGCTTTTGTTGAAAAGCACCACGTAGACTTGATAGTTTCGGATCATAGGTTTGGTGCTTTTTCAGAAAAGATTAAGTCAGTTATCATTTCTCATCAACTTCAGTTCAAAGCGGGTCTTTTTTCTTTGATCTCTTCTTATTTTAATGCCAACTACCACAACCGGTACTCTGAGGTCTGGGTTCCAGACACAAACATTTCTCCAACCTTGAGCGGTGAATTAAGTCAATCTCGAATGGTAAAAGTACCGGTGAAACGAATTGGAATTTTAAGTCGATTTTCTAAAGTGAATCACGAGCAGGACATAGATTACCTGGCTGTAATTTCTGGGCCAGAACCACTCAGGACTCAATTTGAACAGACCTTGATTGATTCCTTTTCAACACTAAAGACAAAAAAATGTATGATTGTTCGTGGAGTTTATGACCAAGAACCACTAGAAGACCTACCTCATCTCCATTTTTTTAATCACCTAACCTCTAATGAGTTGAATACGTTGGTTTGTAGAGCAAAATTAATCATCTGCAGGTCCGGCTACTCATCAGTGATGGATATGGCAAGCTTGGGAAAAAAGGTCTTTTTCGTGCCTACACCTCATCAAGGGGAGCAAGAATATCTAGCTAAGTGCTTAAAAAAACAAGGTGTTGCTCCATTTACATCTCAAAAAAACTTTAAAATTACAGATCTCAAAGACGTCAAGTTATATTCTGGGTTTAATGCAGAAGAGATTCATCGGTTTCCTCTATCAGAGTTTCATCAGTCTTGGGAAGAGTAAAGGAGAATTCGCTGCCAATCCCGAAGACACTGTCTACAAAAACTTGCTCGTTGTGGGCTTCTATGATGTGTTTTACAATGGAAAGTCCAAGCCCGGAGCCGCCTTCGCGTCTGGATCCAGTTTTGTCTACTCTAAAAAAGCGTTCAAAAAGTCTGGGCATATGCTCCTTTTCGATGCCCTCTCCATTATCGGTAACGCGCAGCATAATTTTAGAATCCTTTACCTCTTCAAAACTAATTTCTGAAGTTCCACCCTTTTTTCCATATTTTATTGAATTGACCACAAGGTTAGTGACAACCTGCTGTATGCGTTCTTTATCGGCATCTACATAAATTGGGGAATATTCTTTATCAAAACTAAGGCTGATTTCCTTTTTTGCTGACTTCATTTCCAGTAATTCAAACACATTTTGAACGAGTTCTACCAGATCAAAAGTTTCAATATAAAGATTAAGGTCGCCTGTTTCTAGCTTGGTAATCATGTCAAGGTCCTTCACGATATAAATCAATCGATCTACACCTTTACTGGCCCTATTTAAATACTTTTTTCTTACTTTTTTATCTTTCACAGCACCATCTAAGAGCGTAAGGATATAGCCTTGAACAGTAAATAGTGGTGTTTTAAGCTCATGTGAGACATTTCCAATAAATTCTTTTCTATAATTTTCTCTCACTTTTAAGGTTTCAATCTCTAGTTTTTTGCCTTTAGCGAAGCGCTCCACTTCTTCAGTAAGCGTTTTCATATCGGAAGTGGTGCGTGGTCCACCGGTTAGTGATGATTGATCGAGTATAGAAACGCTGTCGTAGATCGATTTGACTCGTTTATAAATAAAAAATTCTATCCTTAACTGAATGATAAAAAAGGAGAACGAAAAACAGGCTATGGCAAAAATAAAAATAGAAGCCAAATTGACTTCTAGTTGAATATACTCGTAAAGTGCGACTAAGCCCGTAAGAAAAATAGTAATATAGGATGAGGTCTTAAGCGCAAACTTGTAAGATCTTTTAAATTTTTTACTCATTCATGAACAAACTTATAGCCGACACCTTTTACGGTTTTGAATTTATCGTCGCCCAATTTTTCTCTTAATTTACGAATGTGGACATCGATGGTTCTCCCTCCAACGACCACTTCATTTCCCCAGACCGTATTTAAAATATCGTCCCTTTTGAACACTTTATTCGGTTCTGAAGTGAGTAAAGATAGCAATTCAAATTCTTTTCTTGGCAAGGTCATCTCGTTGCCCTGGCTAGAAATTTTGTATTCATCCCGATTGATAATGATATCCCCAATCTCCACAATATTCTTTTCTGAGGTTCCCGCTTTAAAGCGTCTTAATAGGGCTTTCACTTTGCTCATCAACACTTTAGGTTTTACAGGCTTGGTGATGTAATCATCTGCTCCTGCATCAAAACCTGCTACTTGTGAATAATCTTCACCCCTAGCGGTCAAAAAGGTGATGACTGTACTTTCTAAGCCTTTGGTTTCCCGAATTTGTTCACAAGCTTCTATTCCATCCATTTCTGGCATCATCACATCCAAAATCACCAAATGCGGCTTTTTCTTTTTTGCTTTCTTCACGGCTTCCACCCCATTCTCTGCCGTAACAACTTTATAGCCTTCTGCGTGTAAATTATAGCTTAAAATCTCCAGGATATCCGGATCATCGTCTACAACAAGGATAGTGATGTCAGATTTTTTCATGTGGGTTGAGTTTAGATATTGACAAATTTAGTAAATCAAATATTAGCTTAAAGTTAAGAATAGAAACAAAAAAAGCTGCCTCGATATTGAGACAGCTTTGGGCTAATTATCAAAAACATTTAAAAACTGTAGGAGTATCCTAAGGAGATTTGTTGTCCTGGATCTCTTCTTGAGTAAATCCTAGAATCAGCTTGAAATGAGTTATAATTGGTCTCAATTACATCATTCAATAAGTTACTGAATCCAAAATTAATAGAGGATTGCTTTTCTTCTCCAAAAGCCTTAGAAAGTCTAAAGTTTAAATTATGAAAAGGTTGAGTGAAGGCATCAGGTACATTACGAATACCGACTACTTCCAAGGTTTCACCCTGTACATTGTAGAATAATCCACCTTGCCAGCCTTTTTCATCGTCATCATATCGTAACCCTAAATTAATAAGGTATGGAGATTGCCCCTGCAAATCTCTTTCGTCGTCAATGGTTTCACCATCTCTAGCCGCTAGCTGTCGTGATTCAAATTCTTGCTGAGACATTTTAACAACTGACTCTATCACAGAAAAGTTGGCGTTGACGCTAAACTTACTCAGGTCTTCTGAAATAAATCCAAAATTCTTTCTAATTTCCAATTCAGCACCATAAACATCTGCCGAGTTTACATTTTGAGGTTGTAAATTATTTGGAGCTTCCGGAAAAGCAACCAGCTCTATAGGATCTGTGAATTTTTTGTAAAATGCACTTACAGCAAAAAGCTGACCGTTGTCTCCATAGCGCTCATATCTAAAGTCAAAGTTACTGATGTATGATGGTTGAATATCGATGTTACCGATAAACGTGATATCACTTAGCGGATCAAAAATTTGAGCAATAGATGCTTCTTTAAATGAAGGTCGTGCAGTAGTTTCATAGTATGATGCTCTTAAATTTGTGTCATCATTCAAAGCATATATAAAGTTTGCAGAAGGGAAGAAATCTGCTTCATCTAATATCTGCTCATCATTCAAATCCAGCGTACCTTGGTTATTAACACCTGTATATGTTAATTGATAATTCTCGAACCTTAAGCCAATAATACTTTTAAGTTTATCGGTGATCTTAAACTCTTCTGAAGCATATGCTGCCGCTACGTTAGAACTGGATTCAAAATTATTAGCTGGTTCAAAACTACCCTGAATATATGTTCCACTATTGGTTTCGGACACCCAAATATTTTCTGGAAGCAATAGGTTATTTGGGTTTCCATTTACTGGAGTCACTGTATTTCCTTTAACTAAAACATTATAATTATTAATCCTAAAGTCTCTTTGTTTGTAGGTGTATGCCGAACCAAATTTAAAACTAGCTGAATTTCCAAAAAGTTCATGCTTTCTAGCAAAGTCAAGCTTCCCAGCTAGGTTGATTTCTTCCAAATCTCTCCATAAACGTTGAGGAGCTCCTGCCGTACTGGGACGAATAGAAAATTCATTGTCACCAATAACCTCAAAAGGTGTTACTCTCACATCTTTATCATTAATTCTCGAAAAACTTGGAGACAATGCCCAATCTATTTCCCATGAAGCATCTTCGTTAACATGAGAGCCAGAAAGGTTGAAGTTTGTGATTGATTTTTCAGTATATTCTATATTATCTCTTACAACTTCGATATCATCCTGTATAAAGGTAAAAGTTCTAAACTTGCCTGCCCTTGAGATACCATTTTGAAGATGGAGTACATTAAAGCTATATTTAGACTGCTCCGTTTTATAGGATAGCCCGGCAAGACCGCTTAGCAGAACTGTATTAATACCAACATCACCAGATTGAGTTCGGTTTGGAGTCAATTCTGTGTCACTTAATTCAATAGGCTTAAAAAAGAAATTTTGTTCTAGTCCTTGAAAATATTCAGTGGTATTCCTATAAGAAATATTCGCTTGGTAACCAAATTTATCAGTCCCTTCACCCACATCATAACTGTTTCCTGCAGAAAAGCTAAAATTGAAATTTGCTGGACTTGTTGTCCTGTTGGCCGCAAGTCTTTTATCAAATTGGTTGGTGATATCTGTAACACTCGCCCCGTCGTTGTTTAGTCCGTCACCAACAGGAGAAGGGATATCCAATGTTTCAGATATAGGTAAATCTCTATTACCATTATCAAATCCTAAGAAGTCCGTAGGCGAACTATCTCCTTCCAAATAATTTGAATTAAAATGCATGTCAAAGTTATAAGCCCCACCAGCACTCACGCTATAAGTCTCTCGGGAAGGAAAATCTTTGGTTACAATATCTACTACACCTCCCGTAAAATCTGCTGGCATATCTGCTGTTGCAGTTTTAGAAACAATAATATTTTCGATAATATTGGAAGGGATGACATCCATTTGAAGCGTATTTCTATCTGGATCAAGTCCAGGTATATCAATACCATTCAAAATCGATTTTGTATAACGATCTCCTAAGCCTCTAACAAATACATACTTACCGCCTTGAACGGAAACCCCTGGAATATTTTTAACCGCAGAAGCAACATCGCTCGCACCAGTTCTTTTGATCCCTTCAAATGATAGACCATCAGAAACATTAACTGATTTTCTCTGGAGATTAAGAACAGATGCTTCTGTATTTCTTCGTGCGGTCGTCGTCACAATAACTTCCTGAAGATTATCTGCAGCTGAATTTAAAGTCACATCAATTCTAGTCGTTTCATTTGCTTTTACCACAACTTCAGATATCTCTTTGGTTTGATAGCCGACAAAAGAGAAAGAGACTGTGTAAGTACCTGGTGCTACTTCTATCGAGTAAAGCCCATCGAAATCTGAAGTACTTCCTTTGCTAGAACCTACAATTGTTATATTAGAAAAAGGCAAAACATCATTAAGCTCTCCATCAAGGACTTTTCCTTCAATTTTACCATTTTGAGCGTTGATTGAAAATAAACTTAATCCTATAAACAGGATTGATGTTATTTTTAAAATTTTAAGCATAGTATGTAATTTATAATAATATTGCCCGGCTTAAAAAACCGAGCAATAGATATATTGATTTGTGACTTTAAATTATCATTAAAACCCTAATGCAGAAGCTGCTTCTGAAACCCAAGTCCAATCGAAAACAGAAAGGTTTGCACCAGTGTTTGCAGAATCTGTATCAGCAACTACGGTTACAAAACCATTTGTTCCAGTAGCATCATCTTGAAACGTTGTTAATCCTGAAGAATCTGTGAATAAAGTTGAAACATCTGTTACACCTGTTGGTAAAACAATTTCAATATTAGAAAATAATAGTTCTCCAGCAGTATAGTTGTCTGCTACATTCTGATCATCCTGTAAAGTAAAGTCAGAATCAACTAAACCTCCTACCAATAATATATTTTCATTAGTCCCCATAGCATTTGCACGGAACTGAGCAAATTGTCTTTCTCCAGAACTTGAAGTTGTTTCAGAATTATCTGAAAAAATGGTTATGTTTTGAAGTGTATACATTCCTTCTAATGAACCTTCAGGTCCATCAATTTCTAATCCGTGGTCTGAAACGTTTGTCATAACGATAGCTACATTAGATACCGTACCAGAATATGCCTGGTCAATATCTACAGAATCATCTCCAACTCCCCAAACTACAATGTTAGAAGCATCAACTGTTCCTCCAAAAAACTCAACTCCATCATCTAAGTTAGCTATAACTTCTATATGATTGATAGTTGTTCCTGAACCTACACCACCTAATGTTAAACCATTGATTTCATTACCCTCTCCAATATTTGCACCACCGTGACGAATGGAGACGTAAGTCAAACTACCTGAACTATCTGCTGGATCATTACCGCCGTAAAGACCGAAACCTGAGTTGGCTGGTATACCTTCTATTAACTCTTCAGTAGCATCACCTTCAAAAGATGAAGGAGCATTACCTAATACAATAACACCTCCCCAAAGACCTCTATCATCAACAGTTAAGTTTGGACTCACTACTTGACCTGGCATGATATCATCTTCAGCAGAAGTAAAAATAATAGGTTCTTCTGCAGTACCATTAGCGTTTAAAGTGGCATCTCTATCTATAACTAGAGCTGATGCCTGAGTATTTTGACCTGGACCACCTTTGATAATTGTTCCAGCTTCAATGGTTAAAGTAGCTCCACCATCCACAACTACTTTACCTTGTAAGATGTAAATATTGTCTTTAGTCCAGGTTTGATCTTCTTCAATCGTACCGGAAATAACCTCTTCTCCTGTAGGTGGTTCAACAGGGCCAGTAACATTATCATCATCAGAGCAAGATGCCAACGTGATTGAAGCTATAACAGCAGCAGTTAAAAGTAATTTTTTCATTTGAATTGTTTTAAATGTTTTTAATATGGCAAACTTACGTGCAGAATCAAGCTTCGATGTTATCTAGTTGTTAACAAACATTTACATAAAGATTATTAGATCCAAGGTTTATTAATCTAGACTTAACTTTAAGTCTCGGACAGGTGGTCTTAGCATTGTATCGCTTTACATTCCACAGACAAGTTAAAGCCTGAGCTCTTAGGATAGCTATAACATATTCTTCCCCGTTAGATGTATTTATTTTAAATTTATAGTTAAATACAATACTTATGAAAACAATTACACTGCTACTGTCATTTTTAATAACAGTATTTACTTTTGCACAAAACCCGATTATCACTGGCTATGTGGATTCTACATGCCCGAGTGCTGAGGGAAGAACTCTAGAAATCTATGTGGATGGAACTGTAGATTTTACAGATTGGACTATTGTAAGACAATCTAATGGTGGTGGTTTCACAACAAACATTGATATATCAGACTTAGGTACTATTACCGATGACTTTGCTTATGTGACTAATAATGAAAGTATCCTATTACAGGAGTTTGGCATTTCAACACATGTTCTTGTGAACGGATCCATCAATGGAAATGGAGATGACGGTTTTCAACTTAACGACCCAACCAACACCATCGTGGATCGGTTTGGGGAAGATGGCGTGGATGGAACCGGCACCGCTTGGGAGCATTTGGATAGTTTTGCTTACAGGCTGGATGGTGCTATCCCCAATACCGGTAACTTTAATCCTTCCAACTGGATTTTTGGAGGTGTTGGATTGCTTATTGGTGAAGGCCTTTGCAATGGCGGAGATCCGTTAAGCTCTTTGGTGCCATTTGGCACCTACGATCCTACTGGTGATGGAAATGCAACCATCGTAGTAGGAGCAGACGTAACCAACCTTTTTTATTTTGAAGGCGATTTTGATCCTACAAATGCCGAAGGATCTTTTTCAATACAAGGGATTAATCTTGCTGAAAATGTCACCATCACTTCTCCAGAAAATTTCGAAGTATCCACAACTTCTCAAGCTAACTTTTCAAACGCTATAACCTTGACTGTAACTGAGGGAGAATTACCCTCAACCGAGGTTTACGTTAGGCTTCAACCCGATCTTAGCCCGGGAGATTATGCTGGACAACTTATAGCAAACTCAAGTAGTGTTTCAGAAACACTTAATGTTTCTGGCGAAGTACTAGCGGCTTCTCCTCAAATAAATGTACAGACAGAAGCGGTTACAGGCTTAAATTATGATTTGGGCGAAGGTCCATCGCAGGAAGAAAGTTTTAGCGTAGAAGGTCTATTTTTAATCGATGATATCAACGTGGCTGTTTCGAGTAATTTTGAAATATCTTTAAGTCCTGGTACTGGATTTTCAAATACAGTTGATATTCCTCAAACAGCTGGCAATGCATCAGCTACCGTCTATGTTAGGCTTGCGCAAGGACTTACAGAAGGTGCTTATTCTGGAAATATGGAGTTAACTTCTACCAATGCTACCCAGGTATCTGTAGAGTTGAGCGGGAATGTATTTGGTGAGGTCACCAGCGATATGGTGATTACTGGTCTTTTCGACGGTCCATTGGCAGGCGGCACCCCTAAAGTTATTGAACTTTATGTTGTAAGAGATATTCCTGATCTCAGTTCTTTTGGCCTTGGCAGTGCGAATAATGGAGGTGGAACGGATGGGCAGGAATTTACCTTTCCCGAAGTTTCTGCATCAGCAGGAGACTTCATTTACATATCTTCTGAAGCTCCAAACTTCAATGCCTTTTTTGGGTTTGATTCTGATTACATTTCTAATGTTGCTAATAACAATGGAGATGATGCCGTTGAATTATTTCAGAACGGAGAAGTTATAGATACGTTTGGTGAAATTGAGTATGCCAATTCCGGTGACCAAAACTGGCTTTATACAGATGGATGGGCTTACAGAAATAGCAATACTGGACCCGATGGAAGTTCTTTCATTATAAACAACTGGACCTTAAGCGGTGAAGATGAAAACGACGATGACACCGCTCAAGATACCGCTACCAACCCTTGGCCTATTGGGACATTTACAACCACGTTAAGCGCCGATGTTTTTGATGAAAAAGAGATCAAATTATACCCTAATCCGGTTTCTAACGGCCTACTGACTATTGATACCTCTGGAAATGATATTCTAGAAGTTGAATTTTTTAATATGTTGGGGCAACGTGTAATGAAATCAACTACTTCTCAAAATATTAATGTATCCAATTTGAATACTGGAATTTATCTAGTGAAAATTAGTCAGGGTTCTACTTCACTAACTAAAAAAATCCTGATCGAATAAAATCAAATACGTAAACTTCTTTAGTATTCAAGCACCCTTATTTTAGGGTGCTTTTTTATTACTTTTGAATTTCACTATAAGCTATGAATTCCGACAATCTATTTTCTATTAAATCTGAAGAAGAGTTTGAAAAAACTGCGCTTGACTTATTTCAAAAGCAATTCAAAGAAAACAAGGTTTACAGGACATTTTGCGAGCATTTACAACTAAAAAGTGAGGACGTAAAAACACTGGTTGACATTCCCTTTTTACCGATTCAGTTTTTCAAGACCCATGAGGTGAAAACTGGAAATTTCAAACCTGAAGTCACATTTTTAAGCAGTGGAACTACTGGACAGACGCAAAGTAAACATCAGATGAAAAGCCTCTCTCTTTATCAGCAAAGTTTCACTCAAACTTTTCAGTATTTTTACGGTAATATTGAGGATTATCTGGTTTTAGGCTTATTGCCATCTTACTTGGAAAGGGAAGGCTCTTCTTTGATTTATATGGTCGACGATTTTATAAAAAAAAGCAAATTCGAAGCAAGCGGATTTTATCTCAATGAACTAGACCAACTTTCTGAAAGCTTAGTCAAATTTGACAAGGCTGGTCATAAAATTTTATTGATTGGTGTTTCCTTTGCTTTGTTGGATTTAGTTGAAAAAAGATCTTTTCAATTAAAAAACACTATCGTGATGGAAACTGGCGGCATGAAAGGACGCCGAAAGGAAATGATTCGGAAAGAGCTTCATGACCTTTTAAGCAAAGGCTTTGGTGTTGATCATATTCACAGCGAGTATGGCATGACAGAGCTTCTATCTCAGGCCTACTCCAAAGGTCATAGTAAATTTGAGTGCCCACCCCATATGAAAATCCTCATCAGAGACACAGAAGATCCATTTCATTATTTAGAAAATGGAAAAACGGGAGGAATCAATGTAATTGATTTAGCCAATGTAGACTCCTGTGCTTTTATCGCCACCCAGGATTTAGGCAAGCAGGTGAATGATCAGGAATTTGAAATCCTTGGCAGATTCGATCAAAGTGATATCCGTGGATGCAATTTACTAGTACTTTAATGCTGACTATAAAAATGCTTTAGACTCGTTAATTTATCCCTAAGAATACCTGTAAAACTTATTCAATAACAAGTAAATAGAGGATTAACTTGTATATTTGCATTTAGATTAAATCTTAATAGAAGGAATTTATTTTATGAAACTTAACAAAGACGAGATAAAAAAGGCTTTAGAAACGATAAGTGTTGCTGGTGAAGGTCAAAATATGGTGGAAAGCGGTGCTTTACAAAACATCGTAACTTTTGGTGATGAAGTGATCGTAGATTTAAAGCTTTCAACTCCTGCATTACACATTAAAAAACGTGCTGAAGTGGATGTCATGAAAGCCATTCATGAGCATGTTTACAATAAAGCTAAGGTTGAAGTAAAAATAACAGTTGAAGCTCCAGAAAAGAAAAATGTTAACGAAATAAAAGGAAAACCGATTCCAGGTATTCAAAACATCATTGCTGTAGCTTCTGGAAAAGGTGGTGTCGGAAAATCTACCGTTACCGCAAATTTGGCTGTAACCTTATCAAAACTTGGATTTAAAGTTGGTTTACTAGACGCAGATATTTATGGTCCTTCTGGCCCAATCATGTTCGATGTAGCCAATGAAAAACCCTTATCTGTTACCAAAGATGGAAAGTCTAAAATGAAACCCATCGAAAATTACGGAGTGAAGCTGCTTTCTATTGGGTTTTTCACAAAACCCGATCAAGCTGTCATTTGGAGAGGTCCGATGGCTGCCAAAGCACTTAATCAAATGATATTTGATGCCGATTGGGGAGAGCTTGACTTCTTGCTTTTAGATTTACCTCCCGGAACTGGTGATATTCACTTATCCATTATGCAATCTATGCCCATTACTGGAGCTCTGATTGTGAGTACACCACAAAATGTAGCTTTAGCAGATGCTAAAAAAGCGGTATCGATGTTTCAGCAAGAAAGCATTAATGTGCCTGTACTTGGAATTTGTGAAAACATGGCTTATTTTACTCCTGAAGAATTACCTGATAACAAGTACTACATTTTTGGAGAAAAAGGAGCTAAATACCTTGCAGAAGATATTGGTGTTCCATTTTTAGGAGAAATCCCATTGGTGCAGAGCTTGAGAGAATCTGGAGATGTTGGTCGTCCAGCGGCCCTGCAAGATGGAACTCCACTTAGCGAATCTTTTGCAGAATTGACGCGAAACACTGTACAACAAGTGGTGAATAGAAATAAAAACTTACCTCCTACAGAAGCTATTAAAATCACAACAATGGCGGGCTGTAGTGCTGTAAAAAAGAAATAATTATGATGACTGGTCAAGAATTAAGAAGAACCATAGAAACAGCTTTAGATGAAATTCGTCCTTTTTTAAAAAGCGACGGCGGAGACATTGAGCTACTTTCTATTGAAAACGATTCACTGGTAAAAGTTCAGTTAATGGGAACTTGTGTGGATTGTACGGTTAATCAGATGACTTTAAAATCTGGTGTAGAAATGACAATTAAGAAGCATGCACCTCAAATAAAAGAGGTCATAAATATTAAAGCCGATCAATTGGCTTAAGCGATTAAGTTTAAAAAACAATAAGTAGATTTTGATATGATCAAAACAGATATTCTCATTATTGGAGCGGGACCTACAGGACTTTTTACTGTATTTGAAGCAGGATTATTGAAACTGAAATGTCACATTATAGATGCTTTACCTCAACCAGGTGGGCAGCTATCAGAATTGTATCCAAAAAAGCCTATTTACGATATTCCTGGTTTTCCAGAAGTTAAAGCTGGACAATTGGTGGATAACTTGATGGAACAGATCAAATCCTTTCAACCTGGATTCACTTTAGGAGAAAAAGCTCAGGATATTGAAAAACAAGAGGATGGCAGTTTTATAGTCACTACAGATCAAGGTACCAGGCACCATGCCCCAATTGTTGCTATTGCTGGAGGACTTGGCAGTTTCGAACCTAGAAAACCTCCTATCACCAACCTGTCCAAGTTTGAAAACAAAGGGGTTCACTACATGGTCAAAGATCCGGAACAGTTCAGAGATCAATCGGTTGTGATTGCCGGAGGTGGAGATTCGGCTTTGGATTGGAGTATCTACTTGGCAGATGTAGCTTCAGAAGTGACTTTGGTGCACAGAAGAAATGAATTTAGAGGCGCCTTGGAGTCTGTAGATCGTGTGAAGGAACTTAAAGATATGGGAAAAATCAAATTGATTACTCCCGCAGAGATTGTTGATGTAGAAGGCGAAGACCGATTGGAGTCCGTCTTAATCCGAAAAAATAACAATCCAGAGGAAGATTTTACGCTGGAAACCGATTATTTCATTCCGTTATTTGGTCTATCTCCTAAGCTTGGTCCAATAGCGGACTGGGGATTGGAAATTGAAAAAAATGCGATTAAGGTTGATAATACCTTGGATTATCAAACCAATATTCCAGGCATTTATGCCATTGGAGATGTGAATACCTATCCTGGTAAACTAAAATTGATCCTCTGTGGATTCCATGAAGCGACTTTGATGTGTCAAAGTGCCTTTGCAAAAATCCATCCTGGAAAACGCAACGTTTTAAAATATACTACCGTAGGTGGTGTCGCAGGTTTTGATGGCACCAAAAAAGAAGCGCCAAAATCTGTGATTAGAAGCATTGATTAAGCTTTATAATTAGTCAATAACTATTAAATTCACTAGACCTCACAGTGTCCCCATAGCTTTAGGGACTGTGAGGTCTATATAGTTTAAACTTCATTTAAAACTGACTGAGGTCAGCTGTAAATCCCTTCCGATTCAATAGTTTTGCCACTTTGAATATCGCACAGCAATGGATGTAAAAATTACAATTATAGATCGGGAAGGAACTGCTCACGAAGTAGATGCTCCCACCGATATGGCTATGAATTTGATGGAAGTCATTCGCTCTTACGAACTTGCTCCCGAAGGCACGATTGGCATTTGTGGTGGAATGGCGATGTGCGCCTCGTGCCAATGTTACGTCCAGTCTGAAACAGAATTACAGGAGAAAGAAGACGATGAAGAAGCTATGCTAGCCGAAGCTTTTTATGTCCAAGACAACAGCCGTTTAAGCTGTCAGATTCCTATTACTGAAGATTTGGAAGGCTTGGTTGTTGAGCTAGCGCCGAGTGAGGAGTGAAAGTTGCTCACTATCTACCAAGAACAAATTCAAAATTTATCCCTCCCCATGGGAAGGTCAAGGGATGGGAATTCAGAAATCAAAAGAGATACCAGCACCAATGTAACCTGGTATCTGGTCTATAACGTTTCTGGATATACTGTTTTGCATCGCAGTAGCTTGCACAATTTGTACACTAGAAATGTTGAAGATATTCTCTCCGGAAACCCAATAGCTAAATTTTGAAGACTCTTTGTGGTAGCGTAATTCAAAATCGAGTTGATGAAAATTTCTTCTGATGGTTGATGTTATAAAATAGTTGATTGCGTTGTTTACATAATACGTCCAATCGGATGAAAATTCACCATTTAAATTGATAAAGGGACTTGTTCTTATCCCTTTGTTTTCCAAGTCTGCTAAGTCAAAAAATGTATTATTTTGTTCATAATCCACACCTAATTCGTAATTAATCCATGAGTCTTTAAAATAACTTGTTAGTGAAGGTTTAATCTTGTATTGATTGTTTACTGCTCTATTTTGAAATCCATTCAAGAAATTATTGAATTCGACCCGAGAGTAATCTAGATCTAGTTTAAATGTGGTTTTAATAGGATTAATTCTAGATTGAAAGCGTAGCGTGTTTACCCAATTACTTTTATAGGCTACGTTTAAAAAATTGGAATAATTGTAGATTCCTATCACTTCATTATTCACACCAATGTCGTTTTCTGTCTTATTGTAAAATGAATTGAATAAAATTTGTGTACCGCTATACAGATTGAAATAAAAATATTGAACGCCAAAACGATTATTAATCAATTGTTGATTATAATCGGCATTGCTATTAAAACGGAAATTTCTGTAGTCCCTAACATATGAAAAAGAATTCAGTTGGTCTGCATCTGGAAATCCCGCTTGCCTATTGTAATTGAAAGAAATATAGTGAGTTTTTGAAAAACTCAACTTACTTTCTAGAGATGGCAAAAACAATAAAACGTCATCCTCTTCTCCATCAAAAAAATTATTATATCTTCTAAAATTCGCCAAGACTTTATATCGAAAGAAACCTACTTTTTTTTCTGCTGATACCCCTGTGTAAAAATAATTTTGATTGTTTAGAGAGGTAGAATCGCTTGGATTGTTAATGTCATAAAACTTACTGTTTTGCCATACATGACCTAAATTAAATTTCAAAATAAGATTATTAATACGTTGCGTATATTTAGAATAGATTCCATATTCTTCATTATTGCTTTCTAATTCTTGAGCAATATTGTTTCCAATATCAAATAAAGACTGGTTAGAGGACAAATTAAGTTTCGTATTGTCTTCGATAACACTTGAAAAAGCATTAATCGAAAATAATTTATCATTTCCTAATCTGGTGGTATATTTTAAGTTCTGTCCTAAGGTGTGTCCTCTTGTTTGTATGTTTTGTAAAGTATTTTGTTCTACATCTTGAACTTGGCCATCTATGTTTTTAAAAAATTCATTATGTTGTGGCTTGTAGTCGAATGTATATTTTACAATGCCATTAGCACCTGGCTTATATTCAGCCTTAATATGTGTTTGATTAATTAAAAAATCTTCATCATCTTGTATAAACTCTTCGCTAAAAATGCTTTGAGATTGTGAGAAATAAGTTTGTTCATTAAACTCATTACGTTTTATATCTTCAATATTTAATATGCTGAATGCCTCAATTGCTATATTATGTGAAGGGACAAAGACAGCGTTTAATGCACCAAATTTCGATAGTTGTTTCACTCGATTATTATTTTCTTGCAAAAAGCTTGGCAAATCTGAGCTTGGATTGATTGATGAAGTTTCGTCATCAATATTTTTAATTCCATCACTTCGTTCCATTTGGATATAATCTAGTAAGCTAATGGGCTGTTGTCCAGTGTTATTGATATCGCCTACAAAGCTAAGATTATATTTTTTTGCAAAAGAAAACAGGTTGGTATGCAAACGGTATCGTTCTTTATAAGCACCATAAGCTTCTACATTGCCTGTCGGTCTGCCTTGATATTCTTCTTTTATTTGAATATTAAGAGCTGTTTCGTTACTGCCTTCAATTTCCTTTACAGCGTCAAATGTTTCGTAATTTTTGAATACATCAATACCGCCTACCATCTTAGCGTTTAAGTTGTCTATGGCAATTTTATGGTTGTCGCCAAAAAAGGGTTTTCCATCAACAAGAAGATTATCTATGACTTTGCCTTCAGATTTTATTTTTCCACTTTCATCTATCTCTAAACCAGGTAGTTTTTCGATAATATCTTTTAGTTTTTGCTCATTCCCAGTAGTGTAAGCTCCTAAATTATAGCTTAACGTATCCCCTTTTTGAGTAGCTACTGCTCTCCTTCCTTGTATAATAACTTCTTCCAATTCATTCCCATTGGGTTTCAGAACACTATTTTTTGTATAGCTTTTTTTATCTTGGGTGAGCTCAATAAGTTCTGAAAATAAGGCATAAGAAATATGAGATACCTCAAAGATATGTATGCCTTCGGCTTCTACATAAAATTCAAAGCCGCCATTTACATCGGAAATGGCGTAGTTTACAATATCTCCAGTTTCGGTTTTCAACAAAACAGAAGCACCAACTACAACTTCACCAGCTTCATCTGTTAGTTTTCCCTGAATGCGTTTTTCTGTTTGAGAATAGAGCAAATTGTTACAAACAAGTATTAATGGTAAGAGAAAATAAAAAACTTTTAACTGCATTAAATCAAAATAGTTATTCATTCTTATATTGCTGCTTTAAAGCATCTACTCGCTCTTCCAAAAGTTTCTGATATTCATCTCTGGTGACTTTTTTTCCTTCGGACGGTTTTACAATAGATAAATCAGAGATTTCTTTCACGCTCAACGCATTATAAGTAGTATTTCCATCGGTAAGCTCAACGATTAATCCAGGCAATCCATAATAATCTTCAGGGCCGTCTTTTAATGGAATGGAAGGTGCATACCAAGCTTCAATTTTTTTATTATTGTAAACCGTGATAGCCTTCCTACAAACATAATTTCCAACTGTTTTGGTTTCATTTAATAAGTCCCAATTATAGTTTGGTAAAGTGTCTTTTATCATAAAGGCTTTCCCCATTAGGCTGGTTGATTTTAAGTATATTTTATTTACTAAATCTTTATACAAAACAGCCGATTTTCCTTCGTCGCCCATTCTAATAACTTTTAATTGAGATGAAGGCTCCTCTTCTAATTTCAAAGAGTTGTCTGCTTTGCTTTCATCAACTTTTTGTTTTGCAAAAGTGGATACGTTTCCTTTATGCAATAATTCAAGCACATCCACATTTGCTAATTGCGCTTCAATTTGTTTTCGCATAACAGGGTCTGTAATTTGGTCTAACTGATTACCCACATCTTGCTTTACTTCTCTTTCATAAAAAACTTTATAATTTTGAGCTAATAGACCGTTTTGAATAAAAAGAGCTAAGACAGGCATAAAGATGATTTTTTTCATAATACTTTTTTTGAATAA